>JAFALP010000191.1 GCA_019234175.1 Actinomycetota bacterium
TCGAGGACGCCGGCGCCGATGTGACCGTCGTCGACCGGTACGAGCGAGAGCAGCTCGACGGAGTGTGGCTCGTCGTCTGCGTCGACCGCGAGCAGGGGGAGCAAGTCTTCGCCGATGCCAGCGCGCGGCACGTCTTCTGCAACGTCGAGGACGTGCGGGAGCTGTGCTCGTTCATCTTGCCAGCCATCCACCGGCGCGGCGACATCACCGTCGCCGTCTCGACCGACGGTGCCTCGCCGGTCCTCGCGCAATGGCTGCGCGACCGCTTCGCCTCCCAGATCGGCTTCGAGCACGAGCAGCTCGCCATCGAGCTGCGCCGCATCCGCCCATGGGTGAAGCGGGCCTTCGACACGTACGAGGAACGCCGCGACTATTTCCGCGCCGCCGTGGCGAAGGTGCTCGGGTGACCGTCTCGCTCGTCGGCGCCGGCCCGGGCGACCCGGAGCTGATCACCGTGAAGGGCCTCGCGCGCCTGCGCGCGTGCGACGTGCTCGTCTACGACCGCCTCGTCGCGGCCGAGCTCGTCGACGAGGCGCCCGACGACGCGCTGCGCATCGAGCGCGACCGGCTCGAGCAGGACGAGGTGAACGAGGTGCTCGTCTCGCTCGGCCGCCGCGGCGACGAGGTCGTCCGGCTCAAGGGCGGCGACCCGCTTCTCTTCGGCCGAGGCGGCGAGGAGGCCCTCGCGCTGGCGCGGGCGGAGGTGCCGTTCGAGATCGTTCCCGGCGTGTCGTCCCTCGCGTCCGTCCCCGGCTCCGTCGGAATCCCGGTGACGCATCGCGGCCTCGCGTCCGCGGTGACGGCGTTCGCCGCACATGACGTCGAGTCGCTCGACGTCGCCGCGCTGGCGCGGATGCCGGGCACGCTCGTCGCCTACATGGGCGGGGCGAGGGCGGACCGGCTGGCGCGGCGGCTGATCGAGCACGGGCTGCCGGCATCGACGCCCGCGGCGGTGATCGTGCGCGGAACGTTGCCGGACGAGCAGGTGATCGTGTCGCCGCTCGGCGCGGTCGCGGCGGCGCCGGGAACGCCCGCGCTCGTCGTCATCGGCGACGTGGTGGGCGTCAGGGCGCTGCTCGCCGTGCGACGATCCGCGGCGTGACCGACTTCCGGCGCGTGGACGCGCTTCCCCCGTACGCGTTCGCCGAGGTGGAGCGCCTGAAGCTCGAGCTGCGCCGCGCCGGCGCGGACGTGATCGACCTCGGTTTCGGGAACCCCGACGTCCCGCCGCCCGAGATCGCGGTGGAGAAGCTCCGCGACGCGGCGCTCATCCCGCGCAACCACCGCTACGCGTCCAGCCGCGGCCTCCCGAACCTGCGCGCCGCGGTGTGCGAGCTCTACCGCGACCGGTACGGCGTCGAGCTCGATCCGGAGACGGAGGCGACGCTCGCGCTCGGCGCGAAGGAGGGCCTCGTCCATCTCCTCTGGGTGCTGCTCGGCCCCGGCGACGCGGCGCTCGTCCCCAGCCCGAGCTACCCGATCCACCTGTTCGCCCCGGGGTTCGCCGGCGCGGTCGTGCAGCGCGTGCCCGCGCTCGACTACGTCGCCGGCGTGCAGGAGGCGTGGGAGGCGGCGCAGCCGCGCCCGCGCGTGCTGCTCGCGTCCTTTCCACACAACCCGACGACGGCATGCGTCGAGCTGGAAGATCTGCAGCGGCTCGTCGACTTCGCGCGCGAGCACGAGCTCGTGCTCGTCCACGACTTCGCATATGCGGACCTCGCGTTCGACGGCTACCGGCCGCCGTCGATCCTCCAGGCGGAAGGCGCGCGCGAGGTCGCGGTCGAGCTGTACTCGCTGACGAAGGGCTTCTCGCTCGCCGGCTGGCGCGTCGCGTTCGTCCTCGGCCGAGCCGGCGTCGTCGGCGCGCTCGCGCGGCTGAAGTCGTACCTCGACTACGGGAGCTTCCAGCCGCTGCAGATCGCCGCCACCGTCGCGCTGCGCGAGGCGCGCGACCAGCCCGCGCACGCGGCGTCCGTGTACGGGAGCCGCCGCAACGCGCTGTGCGACGGGCTCACGCGCGTCGGCTGGGAGATCGAGCGGCCGAAGGCGACGATGTTCGTCTGGGCGAAGATCCCCACCGGCGAGCCGTCGCAGGAGTTCGCGCTGCGCCTTCTTCGCGAGGCGCACGTCGCCGTCTCGCCGGGCAGCGGCTTCGGCGCCGACGGCGAGGGCTTCGTCCGCTTCGCGCTCGTCGAGAACGAGCAGCGCATCGCACAGGCCGTGCGAGGCATCCGCCGGGCCCTCTGATACGGTCTTGCAAAGGCGACGCTGCCTTCGCGAGTCAGTTCGACCGAAGGAGGCGACCGTGAAGGTTCTCATCGCGGAAGACGAGACGCTGATCCGTCTCGATCTGCGCGGCATTCTCGAACGCGACGGCTTCGCCGTGTGCGCCGAGGCGAAAGACGGCCTCGAGGCCGTCGAGCTTGCGCGTTCGTCGCAGCCGGACATCGCTATGCTCGACGTGCGGATGCCGAATCTCGACGGCGTCGAGGCGGCGCGCCGGATGTACGCCGAGCGGCCGATCCCGATCGTCATGCTGACGGCATTCCGCGACCGCGCGACCGTCGAGAGGGCGGTCGCCGCCGGCGTCTTCGGCTATCTGACGAAGCCCTTCCGAGCCGGCGACGTCGCTCCTGCGCTGTTTGCCGCCGCCGCGCGGCATCGCGAGTTGCTCTCGGCGCGACGGGAGATCGGCGGCCGGATCGAGATTCGCACAGCGCGCTGACGCTACTGCAGGACGAGCCGGTCGCGATGAACCGCTTCGACGCCGCGCGGACGTCCGCGTAGCTCGTCCGCCGAGGCGCCGGCGATCCCCTTGCCGATGACCGAGCCATCGCCGGCGACGATCTCGACCGCGTCGCCCTCCTCGAACGAGCCGTCGCACGAGACGACGCCCACCGCGAGCAGGCTGCGGCCGCCGGTGAGGATGGCGTCGCGCGCGCCGTCGTCCACGACGAGACGCCCCGCCGCCGGCTTCGCGTGCCGGAGCCACAGCTTGAACGCGCTCGCCGCCGTTGCCGACGGCGCGAACGCCGTTCCGCGCGGCTCGCCGGCGGCGAGCGCGCGGACGACCCCCTCGCCGCGGCCGGACGCGATCACGGTGGGGATGCCCGCCTCGGCGGCGACCCGTGCAGCCGCCACCTTGCTCGCCATGCCTCCGCGCCCGAGCGCGCTGCCGCCGCGGAGCGCCGTCTCGTCGACCGCGTCCCCGCTCGCGAGCAGCTCCGCGCTCGCGCCGTACACGCCCTCGACCTCGGTGAGGAGCACGAGCAGCCGCGCGCCGAGCAGCACCGCCACCTGCGCGGCGAGCGCGTCGTTGTCGCCGAACGTGATCTCGTCCGTGGCGGTGGCGTCGTTCTCGTTCACGACGGGGACGACGCCCATCTTCAGCAGCGCGTTCAGCGCGTTGCGGACGTTGAGGTAGCTCGCGCGCTCGGCGAGGTCGCCCGCGGAGAGGAGCACCTGGGCGACGCGGACCCCGTGACGCCGGAACGCCGACTCCCAGGCGAGCTGTAGCCGCACCTGCCCGGCGGCCGAGGCCGCCTGCAGCTGCGGCGTCGCGCGCGGCCTGGCGGCGAGGCCGAGCACCGGGATGCCGAGCGCTATCGCTCCCGACGACACGATGCACACGGGCTCGCCCAGCGCAGCGACGTCGGCGGCGCGCTGCGCCAGCACCGATCGCCTGATCCGCCCGGCGCCGTCGGTGACGAGCGACGAGCCGAGCTTGACGACGACGGTCACCGATGCTGCGTGCCGTCGCCGATGACGCGGTACTGGCGGAGGCACAGGTCGCGATACGTCACCGGCCCGCGTGGGCCGGGGAAGCCGTCGACGCTGATGCCGGTCTCGGGCGTCCCGAGCAGCTCGAAGCCGTCGGCGAAGCGCGTCGGCGCGTTCCAGAACGCGGCCGTTCCGCGATAGCCGTCGAGGAAGGCACGCGCCGCGTCTGCGTCCTCGGTGACGATCGCGGCGGCGAGGCCCGACGTCTCCTCGTTCGACGCGCGGAGGGCCTCGTCGACGCCGTCGACGACCCGAAGCGTGATCGTCGCGACGTCGTCGGGCCGGTTGGCCCACTCGCGGCCCGGCGGCAGCGCGTCGGCGACGGCGACGCCGAGCTCGCCGCAGACGGCCGCGATCCCGTCCGCGAGCTCGCGCGTGTCGGCGAGCGCGAGGTTGAGGCGGTTGCAGACGCCGAGCCGGTCGAGGCTCGCGCGCACGAGCTGCTCGAGCTTCGTCGGATCGGCCGCCGCATGCGCGTACAGGACGCCGCCGCCCTCCGCATGCGCGAGCGCGCGCACGCCGTGCTCGGCCGCGATCCGCGCCAGCGCCGCC
>JAFALP010000206.1 GCA_019234175.1 Actinomycetota bacterium
CAGTCGGCCGGCCGTCGAGATGAACGCCCAGACGTCGTCGACGGAGGCGAGGAGCGTGCGCCTAGCCGCGTACCGAGGCAAGGAACTCCTGGCCGCCGAGCATCCGCTCGAGCTCGGCCTTCCGCTCGTCCTCGCCCAGCTGCTCGATCTGCGTCCGGGCCGGATCCGCGGGGACCTTCTCGACCCGGAAGTGGCGGTCGGCGAGCGAGGCGATCTGCGGCAGGTGGGTGATCGTGATCACCTGCGCCCGCTCGGCCAGCCGGCGGAGGACGCGGCCGACGGCATTCGCCGTCTCGCCGCCGATGCCGGCGTCGATCTCGTCGAAGACGAGCGTCTCGCCGCCGGCCACGGCAGCGATCGCGAGCGCGACGCGTGACAGCTCGCCCCCGGACGCGGTTTCCGCCACGGGGCCGAATGGCATGCCTGCGTTCGGGCGGACGAGGAACACCGCCTCGTCGCCGCCGGTGACGCCCAGCTCGCGCTCGCGGAGCTCGCACACGAACTCGCCCTCGCCCATGCCGACGTCGTGCAGCTCGACGGCGACCGCCTTTGCGAACGCCGGCGCGGCCGACGTGCGCGCGGCGCTCGCGTCGGCCGCCAGCTCGCGCACGCGCGCCTCCGCCGCGTCGACCGCCGCCGCCGCAGCCGCGATCGGGTCGGTCCCGCCGTCGAGCGCGGCGAGCTCCTCGCGAGCAGCCGACGCGCGCTCGAGCAGCTCTTCGTACGTCGTCGCGCGGAAACGCCGCTTCGCCGCGGCGATGCGGTCGAGGCCCGCCTCGAGCTCTTCGAGGACGCCCGGCTCCGCCTCGAGGGACGCGAGGAACGAGTGCAGGCTCGACGCCGTCTCCCGCAGGCGCAGCTCGACGTCGCGGAGCTCGTCGCCGGCGCGCTGTAGTTCCGGCGCGAGATGCTCGAGCGGCGCCAACGCACGTTCGGCGACGGCGACGAGGCCGGCGGCGCCGTCCCCGTCGTCCGGCGTGAGCGCCGTCGCCGCCGCGGAGGCCGCCTCGGCGAGCTCGGCGACGTGGCGAAGCCGCTCCCGCTGGTCGCGGAACCGCTCCTCGTCGCCCTCCTCCATGTCGTCGGTGTCCTCCACGAGCGCGCGCAGCTCGGCGATGCGGGCCTCGGCGAACGCCGCGTTCGCGGAGAGCTCGTCGTGCCGCTTCCGCGCCGCCTGCAGCTCGCGCCACGCCGTGCGCATCGGCCCGCGGTCGATGCCGGCGAACCGGTCGAGCACCTCCAGCTGGTACGACGGCCGTGCGAGCCGTCGCTGTTCGAACTGCCCCGACATTGCGATCACGCTCTCGACCGCGGCGGCGACGTCCTCGCGCGCGGCCGCGCGCCCCCACGCATACGCGCGCGTGCGCCCGTCGGCGAACACGCGCCGCGCGACGACGAGCGAGTCCTCGTCCTCGGGCCGGAGGTCGGCGAGCTCGTCCAGCTCCTCGGGCACGTCGAGCTCCGCCTCGACGTACGCCTCCTCGCCGCCGGGCCCGACGAACGCGTCGTCGCCCTTCGTCCCGAGCAGGAGGCCGACCGCCTGCGCGAGGATCGTCTTGCCCGCGCCGGTCTCGCCGGTGATCGCGTTCAGCCCCGGCGCGAGCTCGAGCTCCGCCTCGCGGATGAGGACCAGGTTCTCGATGCGCAGCCGGCGCAGCACCCGATCGAGTGTAGAGAGGGCCTCCGACGCCCTCCATTGGCCCTTTCAGGCGAACGTGTCGCGGTAGCGGCTGAAGAACGTCGTCTCCGGCAGCGTCGCGAGCAGGCTGTTCTGCGCGCAGAGCCCGATGGAGACCTCGGCGCCCGGCGACAGGTCCGCGACCTGGTGGCCGTCCACGAGGACGCACACGCTCACGTCCATCGTCGCGTTGCGAACGCTGAGCGGCGCACCGCGCGGGACGACGAGCGGACGGGCGTGCAGCGAGTGCGGCGCGATGAACGTGATCGCCATCGCGTCGACGCCGCGCACGAGCACCGGGCCGCCGTTGGAGAGGTTGTACGCCGTCGAGCCCGACGGCGTCGAGCAGATCATGCCGTCGCACGGGATCGTCCCCAGGTCCTCGCCGCCCACCGCGTACGCGAGCTCGACCATCCGCCCGAGCACCGAGCTCGTGCAGACGACGTCGTTCACGGCCACGTGCCTCTCCCCGTTCAGCTTCAGGTCGAGCGTCGGGAGGTCGAGCACCTTGTACTCGCCCGCGAACACGCGCCTCAGGTCAGGCTCCAGACGCTCCGGCTCGATCGACGCGAGGAAGCCGACGCGGCCGTAGTTCACCCCGATGACGGGGACGTCGGTGCCGAGGAGCGATGCGAGCGTGCGCAGGATCGTCCCGTCGCCGCCGACGGCGACGGTGAGGTCGGAGTCGCCGGGCTCGTCCACGACCCGGACGCCTGCCTCCGCGGCGACGGAGCGGACGTGGCCGACCGCGGTGCCGACGTCGACGCGCCCGTGCGCGACGATGGCGACGGACTCAGGCGGAGACGGCTGCGGCGATTCGCTCGTCGAGGTCATCGGGGAGGGTCGGGTGGTCGGCCTGCGCGAGGTGGAGGAAGAGCTCCCGGTTGCCCTTCGGCCCCGGAAGCCCTGAGTCTACGACTGCGGCCGTGCTCGCCTCCCACCCGAGGGCGGCCTCGGCGACCTCGCGGACGACGCGCTCGCGCACGGCCGGGTCGCGGACGACCCCGCCCTTCCCGACGTCGGCGCGGCCGGCCTCGAACTGCGGCTTCACGAGCACGACCGCGTGCCATCCCGGCGCCGCGAGCCTGAGCACCGGCGGCAGCGCCGTGCGCACGGAGATGAAGGAGACGTCGCAGACGACGAGCTGCGGCGCGAACGGGAGCGTCTCCACGGCGCGCGCGTTCGTCCGCTCCAGGACAGTGACACGCGCGTCGGAGCGGAGCCGTTCGTGCAGCTGCCCGTAGCCGACGTCGAGCGCGACGACGCGCGCGGCGCCGCGCTGCAGCAGGACGTCCGTGAACCCGCCCGTGGACGCGCCGACGTCGACGCAGTCGAGGCCGTCGGGGTCGATGGCGAAGGCGTCGAGGGCATGCGCGAGCTTCTCTCCGCCGCGCGAGACGTACCGCGGCCGCGCCTTCAGCTCGAGCTCGGCCTCCTCGTCCAGCTGCTCCCCCGGCTTGTCGTGCCCGGGGACGAGGCCGGCGAGCACGAGCGCCTGCGCCTGCGCCCGGGATTCGGCGAGGCCCCGCTCGACGAGCAGGACGTCGAGGCGCTTCTTCATCGCTCAGGCCGCGCGCACGGCGAGATCGTCGACGATCTCGCGCAGGACCGTCGTGTCGGCGATGACGTCGGCGAGTCGCGCCCGCGCGTTGTCGGCCGCCTCGTCGGCGAGCCGCCGCGCGCCGTCGGGCCCGTGCACGTTCACGTAGCCGTCGTCGTCGAGGATGTCGTCGACGATCTGGAAGAGCAGGCCGACCTCCTTGCCGAACGCGCGCCACGGCGCCTGCTCGTCCGGCGGCACCGCGACCGCCCACAGGGGCAGCGCGACCGACGCGAAGAAGAGGCAGCCCGTCTTCAACCGGTGCACGACGACGAGGTCGGCGTCGGGGACCATCGTGTCCAGGTACTGGCCGCCGATCATGCCGAGCGTCGCCTCCGACAGCTCGCGGGCAACGTCGGACGACGCATACCGGCACGCGAGCCGGAAGGCCTCCGCGAGCAGCGCGTCGCCGGCGAGGACGGCTGTCCCCTCTCCGTACACGGCCCAGACGCTGGGCTTGCCGCGCCGCTCCTCGTCGTTGTCGAGCGCGGGCAGGTCGTCGTGGATGAGCGAGAAGTTGTGCACGAGCTCGATCGCGAGCGCCGCCGGCATGACCTGCTCCACCGGCGCGCCGAGCGCCTCGCCGACGGCGAGCGAGATGACCGGACGGACGCGCTTCCCTCCCACGCCGACGAGCCCGTAGTGCGCCGACTCCGCCTGTCCGTGCAGATCGGGAGAGAGCTTCAGGTGATGCAGCTCCTCCTCGACGAGCGCCCGCAGCTCGTCAGGGCTGTGCGGCATCGCTCTCCGCCTCGCGCTTCGCGCGCTCCAGCTCCTCCTCGACCGCTTTCGCGAGCTCGGACAGCTCGCTCAGGATCTCGAGCGCGCGCTCGGGAGAGGCGTTCTCGTCCGTCGACAGCCGGTCGAGCTCCGCGCGCGCCGACTCGAGCCGGCTCAGCAGCTCCTCGGCCCGGGTGAGGGACTCGTCCGAGCTCATGCCGCCTTCTCCCGCACGATGCGCCCCAGTATCCCGTTCACGAGCTTGCCGGCGTCGTCGGAGGCGTAGCGCTTCGCAAGCGTGACCGCTTCGTCGACGACCACCTCGACCGGCACCTCGCCCTCGTCCAGCTCCTCGAGCGCGACTCGGAGGATGTTCCGCTCGACGGCGCCGAGCCGGTCGGCGGGCCAGTCGTCGGACGCCGCCGTGATGCGCGCGTCGAGGTCGCCGGCATGCGCCGCCACTGCCTCCGCGATCGCGCGCGTGTACTCGTCCACGTCGCCCTCGTAGAGCGAGCCGAGCTCGGTGCCGGTGACGTCCCACTGATAGAGGACGAAGACGGCGGCGCGGCGGGCTTCGCGGCGGCTGATCACTCGAGCTCCTCCACGCTCACGTCGACGGCGTCGACGGTGACGTCGCACATGCGCGCGAGCGCGTCGGCGACCTCCCGCTGCACGTCGCGCGCCACCTCGGGCAGCACGCGCCCGTACTCGACCGCGAGCTCGAGGTCGACGCGGGCGTGCCCGTCGCCGATGTCGATGTCGACCTTGCGCCGCGGCCGCCGCACCCGGGCGCCGTCCACCGCCTCGGCCGCGCGCACGACGATCTGCGTCAGCGCGCCGTCGGTCACCTGCACGCCGGGGGCGAGCGTCTTCATCCCACCGCCGCCAGCTCGACCTCGTCGAGGAAGGACGTCGAGTAGACGCCGCTGCGGAACTGCTCGCTGCCGAGGATCTCGTGGATGGCCTCGCGCGTCGTCGGCACGCCCTCGATCTCGAACTCCTCGAGGGCGCGGCGCGCGCGTGCGATGGCGAGGTCGCGGTCGACGTCGCGCACGACGAGCTTCGCGATCAGCGAGTCGTAGTACGGCGGGATCGTCGAGCCCTCCTCCACGAACGTGTCGACGCGCACGCCGGGGCCGAGAGGCGGCCGGAACCGTGTGAGCGTCCCCGGCGCCGGGCGGAAGTCGTGCCGCGGGTCCTCGGCGTTGATGCGCATCTCGATCGCGTGCCCCTGCCGCGGTGCGCGGCCGTTCACCTCGAGCGGCTCGCCGGCGGCGATGCGGACCTGCTGCCGGACGAGATCCATGGAGGTGACGAGCTCGGTCACCGGATGCTCGACCTGGAGACGGGCGTTCAGCTCGATGAACGAGAACGATCCGTCCGGCCCGACGAGGAACTCGAACGTGCCCGCGTTGCGGTAGCCGATGTGGCGGCACGCGCGCTCTGCCGCCGCCTCCATCTCCTCGCGCAGCGCGGCGTCGAGCGCGGGCGAGGGCGACTCCTCGATGAGCTTCTGGTGCCGGCGCTGGATGGAGCACTCGCGCTCGCCGCACGTGAGGACGTTGCCGTGGTTGTCGCACATGACCTGGATCTCGACGTGGCGCGCGGGCGTGATCGCCTTCTCGACGTACAGCGTCCCGTCGCCGAAGGCGGCGTGCGCCTCGGCGGCGGCGCGCTGGAACGCGTCGTGCAGCTCGTCCGGCTCGGTGACCAGGCGCATGCCCTTTCCGCCACCGCCCGCGGCAGCCTTGAGCAGCACGGGGAAGCCGAGCAGCTCGGCCGCCGCGGCCGCCTCCTCGGGCCCGGTCGCGCCTTCGGTGCCGGGGACGAGCGGGACGCCGGCCTCGCGCATCTCCTGCTTCGCGAGCGCCTTGTCGCCCATGCGGGCCATCACGTCGGCGGGCGGCCCGATGAAGACGAGGTCGTTGTCCTCGCACATGCGCACGAACTCGTCGTTCTCCGAGAGGAAGCCGTAGCCGGGATGCACGGCCTCGCAGCCGGTCGTCGTCGCGGCGGCGATGACGGACGGGATGTTGAGATAGCTCTGCGCCGCCGGCGGAGGGCCGAGCCGGACGGCACGGTCGGCGAGGCGCACGTGCAGCGCGTCGGCGTCCGCCGTCGAGTACACGGCGACCGCCTCGATGCCGAGCTCGTGCAGCGCGCGGATGACGCGCACGGCGATCTCGCCGCGATTCGCTACGAGGACGCGGCTGAACATCAGACTGCGTCTAGGGGACGGCCGGCGAGCGGCTCGAGCTCGAACAGGAGGTCGCCGAACTCGACGGGCTGCGCGTTCTCGACGCCGATCGCGCGCACGACCGCCTCCACCTCCGCCTTCACCTCGTTCATGAGCTTCATCGCCTCGAGGATGCAGAGCGTCTGGCCCGGCGCGACGACGTCGCCGACCTCGACGAACGGCGGCGATCCCGGCTGCGGCGCGCGGTAGAACGTGCCGACCATCGGCGACTCGACGCGGACGAACCCGTTCGTCGGACGCGGCACCTCCAGTTCGGGAAGGTCGGGCAGCGCGAGCGGCGCCGCCGCGGCCGCGGCCGGCGCGACGTCGGGGGTGGAGCGCACGGAGACGCGCATCCCCTCCTCCTCGATCGTGACCTCGCCGATGCCGCTCTCCTGCACGATGCGCACGACCTCGCGGATGCGCTCCGCGCGCGCCTTGTCGACGGCGTCGAGGTCGTCGCGCTCGCCGGACGCGCGTCCGCGGATCCCGCGCAGCAGTCGTTCCGCGTCCTCGCCGAAGAGCCCGAGGAGCAGGAGCTCCTCCTCGCTCGCGGCCATCCCCTCCGCCTGCTCGCGGACCTCGCTCAGCGCCGGGACGACGTCCTCCTGCGTCTCCGGGTCGGTGGTCAGCTCCACCGCACGGGCCAACGTGGGGTCGATCGGTCCCGGCGGTGTTCCGAAGC
>JAFALP010000423.1 GCA_019234175.1 Actinomycetota bacterium
CGGCGACGTCACCGTCGAGGGCGCGCGGCCGCGGGACCTCATCTCGATCAAGCCGGCGTTCGAGCGGCTCGGCGTGCGCATGGAGATCGGCGACACGAGTGTGCACGTCCCCTCGCGCCAGCAGCTCGTCGTCCGGGACGACCTCGGCGGGATGATCCCGAAGATCGAGGACGGCCCGTGGCCCGCGTTCCCGTCCGACCTGACCTCGATCGCGATCACGGTGGCGACGCAGGCGTTCGGCACCGTGCTCATGTTCGAGAAGATGTTCGAGAACCGCCTGTTCTTCACCGACAAGCTCATCTCGATGGGCGCGCGCATCATCCTGTGCGACCCGCATCGCGCCGTCGTCACCGGCCCGACGCCGCTCGTCGGGCAGCGGATGGAGAGCCCCGACATCCGCGCCGGCATGGCGATGCTCCTCGCGTCGCTCTGCGCCGAGGGACGCTCGACGATCGGTGCCATCCACCAGATCGACAAGGGCTACGAGCGCATCGACGAGCGCCTGCGCGCGCTCGGCGCGTCGATCGAGCGCGTCGAAGCGACTAGCTGATCGTCGACGCGAGCGTCACCGCCGCGTCCACGTCGACGACGCCGTAGCCGAGCTGCGGCGTCCACACGCCTTCGCCCGACGCGGTCTCCTCGAGGATGGCCGCGACTTCCCGCGCCGTGAGCCGTGGATTGGCGGCCCACACGAGCGCCGCCGCGCCCGACACCTCCGCCGCCGCGAACGACGTCCCGCTGCCGGTCCCGTACGTCCCCTCGGGCAGCGCGCCGTAGACGTTCACGCCGGGCGCGGCGAGCGAGATCCACGAGCCGGTCCCCGAGAACGACGCGCGCGCGTTCCCGTCCGATGCCGCCACCACGAGGCCGCGGCCGGGAGCGCCGAACGAGCCGACGGGCTGCAGCAGCGCCGCCGGATACTCGACCGGGTTCCCTGCCCCGTGGTCGTTGCCGGCGGCCGCGACGACGAGGAGACCGTGGTCGACCGCGAATCGGATGGCGCTGCGCTCGGTCGCGGACGTCGTCGCGCCGCCGATGCTGAGGTTGAGGATGCGCGCGCCGTGCGTGACCGCGTAGTGGATCGCAGCCGACTCGGAGGCGTCGGTGAACGCGCCGCTCGAGCTGCCCGCCTTGATGACGAGCAGGCGGGCGTGCCCGCCGTACGCCGCCGCGAGCGACGCGACGAACGTGCCGTGCCCGTTCCGGTCCCGGACGTTCCTCGTGTGCGTGAGCACGTCGTAGCCGACCGGGCGCCGGGAGGCGATGACCGGGACGCGGAGGTCGGCGCCCGTGTCCACGACGGCGATCTCGACGCGGGCCGACGCGGTGAGGACGGCGGCCGGGACGCTCGCCTCGCCGACCGCCCGAAGCTGCCACGTGCCGGCACTGCCGGAACCGGCCGCCGAGACGACGGCCACGAGAGCTGCCGCGGCGCGAAGCACGGTTCGACGGTACGGCCGATCGCCGCCACGGGCATCGGCCGCCCGGCCCATCTTGCCGTCGCGGTGGACCTAGTACTCTCGCCGCGATGAACGCGAGCGAGCCCGCATCCGGGCGGAGCGGGATCCGCGTCGATCCGCATGGCAGCGGCGCGACGAATGTCGAGACCGGCCTCCCGGTCCTCGACAGCCTCCTCGAGCGGCTCGCCGAGTACGCGTCCTTCGACCTCGCACTCGAGGTGGAGCCAGGCGGGGCGGAGGCCGAGGTGGCCGAGGCGGGCAGCGCGCTCGGGCGCGCCCTCGCCGGCCTGCTGCGCGCGGCCGATGCGCGCGGCTACGGCTCGGCGTCGATGACGTCGGCCGAGGCACTCGCGAGCGTCGTCCTCGAGGCGTCGGACACGCCGCTTCTCGTCTCCAACGTCGATCTCACCGAGGCGCGCATCGGCGGCCTCGGAACCGATGTCGCCCGCCGCTTCCTCGAGCGCTTCGCCGACGGGGCCGGCGTCACGCTGCACGTGCGCCTGCTCAACGGCACCGACTCGCAGCACGTCCTCGAGGCGATCTTCAAGGCGCTCGGCGTCGCACTTGCCCAAGCGTGTTCCGAGAAAGGAGCCGATCGTTGACCGACAAGTTCGTCGTCCGCACCGAAGCCGCGCCCGCGCCGTTCCAGGGCGCGCCGTACTCCCAGGCGATCATCACCGGCGGGTTCGTGTTCGTCTCCGGGCAGCTCGCGCTGAAGCCGGGCGACAAGGAATTGAGCGGCGGCACCATCGAGGAACAGACCGAGCAGACGTTTGCGAACTTGCGCGCGATCCTCGAGGAGGCCGGCACCGGGCTCGACCGGCTGGTGAAGACGACCGTCTTCCTGCAGAACCTCGACGACTTCCAGGGAATGAACAGCGTGTACGCGAAGCACGTCGGCGACACGCCGCCGGCCCGCTCGACCGTCGAGGTCGCGCGGCTGCCGTCCGGCGCGCTGGTCGAGATCGAAGCGATCGCCGCGGTGTGATCCGAGAGATCGAGGACTACGTCCGCGCGCTCGACCTCGACGCGTACCTCGTCGGCGGCGCGGTGCGCGACGAGCTGCTCGGACTCGACTCGAAGGACGCCGACTTCCTCGTCCCCGGCGTCGACACGGAAACGCTGCGCGGCCGGCTCGCACCGCACGGGCGCGTCGAGGACCTCGTCGTCGCCGAGCGCCTCGTCGGCATCCGTCTTCACCCGCGCGACAAGACCGTGCGCGCGGCCGCACCCGCCGGCATCGAGTTCGCCCCGCCGCGCAAGGAGGTGAGCACGGGGCCGGGCCGGCACGACTTCGAGATCGTCGCCGACCCCGCGCTCTCGGTCGAGGACGACATGCGCCGCCGCGACTTCACCGTGAACGCGATGGCGCGACGTCTTTCGGACGGCGAGATCGTCGATCCGCTCGACGGGCGCTCGGACCTCGAGTGGGGCGTCCTGCGCGCGGTCTCCGACACGAGCTTCGCGGAGGATCCGCTGCGCATCGTCCGCGGGCTCCGGTTCGTGTCGCAGCTCGGGTTCGCGTTCGAGGGCCGCACGCTCGACCAGATGCGCGAAGACGCGCCTGCGGTGACGCTTCTCTCGGGCGAGCGCGTCTCCGAGGAGCTGTCGAAGCTGCTGCGCGGCACGCGTCCGGAGGCGGCGCTGCTCCTCGCGCGCGACACCGGCGTGCTCGTGCAGCTCGTGCCGCAGTTCGCAGCCGTGCCCGAATACCTCTCCGACCACATCTTCGCCGTCGTCCAGGCCTCCGCCGACGCCGGCGACGATCTCGCCGTCCGTCTCGCCGCGCTCTTCCACGACGTCGGCAAGCCGATCGACCCGGATCCGCTCGGCCACGCCCGCGTCGGCGCCGAGATCGCCGGCGAGACGCTCGTCCGCCTTCGCTTCCCCGCTCGGCTGACGTCGTCCGTCGTCGCCATCGTCGCGGCCCATCCGTACCGCGAGGAGAGTCGGCCGCGCACGCCGGCCGAGGTCCGGCGCTTCCTCATGGTGCACGGCGACGACCTCGCGTTCCAGCTCGTGGCGATGCGCCTCGCCGACCTGCGCGCGAAGGACCGCGACACGAGCGGCCTCGAGGAGCTGCGCGCGTCTCTCGAGCGCGAGCTGTCGAGCCCGCACCGGCTGAGCGACCTGGCCATCGGCGGCGACGACCTCATCGCCGCAGGCTTCGTCGAGGGGCCTGCCGTCGGGGAGGCCTTGCAGCGCCTCCTCGAGGCAGTCGTCGACGATCCGTCGCTCAACACGCGTGCGGATCTGCTCGCGCGGGTGCAAAGCTGATCGGATGGCCGCTGTCGACCTGATCGACTGGGACGCGCCGGGCCCGTATCGCGTCGCCTTCTCGACACGCGCCGGCGGCGTGAGCGAGGGCTCGTTCGCATCGCTCAACCTCGGCATCCGCACCGAGGACGATCCCGCCGCCGTGGTCGAGAACCGCCGGCGCCTGTGCGAGGCCGTCGACGCCGATCCCGACGGCGCGACGATGGCGTGGCAGCGCCATGGTGCGACGGTCACACGCGCGCGCCCGCGCGGGATCGTCACGCCCGGCACGGTGTACGAGCACTGCGACGGGCTGTGGAGCGACGAGCCCGGCCGCGCCATGCTCCTCATCACCGCCGACTGCGTCCCGGTCGCGATCGTCCGCCGCGGCGGGCCGCCCGCCGCCGCGATCCTCCACGTCGGCTGGCGCGGCCTCCTCGCCGGCATCGTCGGCGAAGGCGTCGCCGCGCTCGGACCGGGCTCGATGTCGGCGGTGATCGGGCCCTCGATCGGGCCGTGCTGCTACGAGGTGGGGGAGGAGGTCGCGGATCCGGCGCGCGAGGCATTCGGAGACGACGTCATGCACGGACGCAACCTCGACCTCTGGACCTCCGTCGAGCGTGCGCTCCGTGCCGCCGGCTGCGACGACGTCATGCGGCTCGACACGTGCACGTCGTGCAACGGGGACGCGTTCTTCTCCCATCGCCGTGACGAGGGGCGGACCGGGCGCCAGGGAGTGATCGCGTATGTCACCTGATGCGATACGCGAGCGGTACGAACGCATCGTCGACGAGGTCGGTCCGAGCGTCACCGTCGTCGCCGCCACCAAGTACATCCGCCTCGAGGACATGGCCGCGTTGGCCGAGGCAGGCATCCCCGTCGTCGGCGAGAACCGCGCGCAGGACCTGGAGGCGAAGCATGCGCGCTACGGCGACGCGTTCCGCTGGCACTTCATCGGGCACCTCCAGAGCCGCAAGGCGAAGATCGTGAACGAGACGTGCGAGCTGTGTCATTCGCTCGACTCCGAGTCGGCGGCGAAGCGCCTGACGATCCCGGCCCTGATCGAGGTGAACCTCTCCCGCGAGGAGAGCAAGTCCGGGGTCGTGCCGGAGCAGCTCGAGGACCTGCTCGCCGCCTACCCGGACGTGCGGGGCCTCATGACGATGCCGCCTGCCACCGGCGACCCGGAGGCCTCGCGCCCGTACTTTCGCGAGCTCCGCCGGCTCGCCGACGCGCTCGGCCTCGCGGAGCTGTCCATGGGCACGAGCCAGGACTACCGGGTCGCCGCCGAGGAGGGCGCGACGCTCGTGCGGGTGGGTGCAATCCTCTGGCCGGGGTAAGATCGGCCCAACCATGGCCTTCGCGGACGTCTGGAACCGGACCCTCGTCTACTTCGGCATCGCCGAGGAGGAGGACTGGGACGAGGACGGCTACGTCACCGACGAGGAGCTCCAGCGCGCCTACGCCGAGCGGCCGAACGTCCGCCGGCTCCCGCAGCGGCGCGGCCGCCGCGAGGAGTACGACGACTGGACCGACCCGGAGACGGCGGCGAACGCGCGCACGAGCATCCTCCGGCCGCAGGCGGAGCCGCGGCGGCTGCGCGGCGTCGAGAGCGTGCCCGGCCCGAGCGCCGTGCGCGTCCACCTGGTCCTGCCGCGGAGCTTCAACGACGCGCAACAGATCGCCGACCGCTTCAAGGACGGCATGCCGGTGATCCTCAACCTGCAGGGCTCCGACCAGGAGCTCGCGAAGCGGCTCATCGACTTCGGCAGCGGTCTCACCTATGCACTGGACGGCGGCATGCAGCGCGTCGCCGACAAGGTGTTCCTCCTCACCCCCCGCAATGTCGAAGTGTCCGCCGAGGAACGCGCCCGCATGCTCGAGCGCGGCGGCTTCTTCAACCAGGCGTAGGAGAACGGCCCGGGAGGGCGAACGCGGGTTCGAATGGGCGGACTAGCCACTGTCACCCTGCTCGCGGACGCGATCGACAAGGCGGAGACGTTCATCGACGTCTTCGTGAGCGTGTACTCGCTCGTGATCCTGCTGTACATCGTCGCGAGCTGGGTTCGGCTGCCGTACTCGCCCTGGCTCAACCGGATCCAGCGCTTCCTCTACGACGTGTCGGAGCCCTATCTGCGGATCTTCCGGCGGCTGCTGCCGTCGCTCGGCCCGCTGGACCTGTCGCCGATGATCGGGATCATCGTTCTCGTCATCCTCGGCCAGGTGGCGATCCGGATCCTCGACCAATTCCACTAACGGGGAGGGAACGATGGCACTCACACCAGTCGAGATCCTGCACATGACGCCCGGCAAGGGCTTCTTCGGCTACAAGCGCGCCGCCACCGACCGGCTGCTCGCGGAGATCGTCGCGAGCTTCGAGGACGTGTGGCGCGAACGCGCCGATCTCGCCGACAAGGTCGAACAGCTCGAAGGCGACCTCGTGCGGTACCGCGAGCTCGAAGGATTGCTGCGCACGACGCTCGTGTCCGCGGAGCGGGCATCGCAGGAGCTGAAGGAACAGGCTCGCCGCGAGGCGGAGCTGATCCTCACCGAGGCGCACGCCGAGGCGAGGTCGGTCCAGCGGCGCGCGGTCAGCGAGAACGAGCGGCTCATCACCGAGACGCGGGTCCTTCGCGAGCGCCTGCGGACGGTGCTCGACCTCGTCGAGAACGTGGAGGACACGCTCCACGGCCGGGAGCCGAAGGCGGCGTAGCACGCCTACACTTGGGGGCATGCGCCCGCGGCTCGTTTGCGGCCCCCTCGCTTGGGAGACAATCGCGTGTCGATGAGCGACACCGATCGCTTCCGGACGATGCTGCTCGAGGAGCGCGCGCGCATCGAGCACGCGATCGCGGCGCTC
>JAFALP010000438.1 GCA_019234175.1 Actinomycetota bacterium
CGGTACGGCTGGGACGACGCGGCCGAACGGATCCAGGAGCTGTATCTCGCCGGACACCACCGCGAGGCGATCGCGGCCGTACCGGACGAGCTCGTCGACGCGGTCGCGCTCGTCGGGCCGAAGGAGCGCATCGCCGACCGCCTCGCCGCGTGGCGCGAGACGCCGGTGACGACGATCGTCGTCGGGTCACCGCAGCCGGAAGCGCTGCAGGCGATGGCCGAGCTCGTCCTCTAGACGACCCAGACGCAGCCGTCCCAGTACGCCTCGACGCGACGTGGAAAGCGGCGCGCCTCCACGTGCAGCTCGTCGGGAAGACGAGAGAGGCCCTCGGGGACGTACAGCTCGAACCGCTCGGACGGGACCTGCCGGAAGGTGGTGTCCGGCTTCGGCTGCTCGGAGGCGACGAGCGACTCGGTGGGATGGCAGCAGCGGGACGCCTTCAGCCAGACGTACAGCCGTCCACCGCGCTCTTCGATGAGGTCGACCGCGGAGTCGGAGGCGACTACCCGCATGTCGGAATTGTGCCCCAAAAATGCCTAGTCCCCGTGAACCCGAGGGCCCACAGGGACTTGGCAGACGGCAATCTGTCAGATCGGGAGCGCCGTGTCAAACGGCTAGCAGCCGCCGGGCTGCGGCGAGCCGCCGGGCCCGTCCTCGTGCTCGCTGCCCGAGGTCGTCTGCAGGCAGTAGGAGCTCGCGTCCGCGCGCACGAGGACGACGCCGAACGAGGCGGGGAGCGTGGCGCCGACGTACGTCCCGGACTGCGCGAAGATCGCGCCCATCTGCGCGTCCGCGCCCTGGAAGTTCGTCGCGGCCACGTTGACCTGCGCCTGCTGGATCTCCTGTGCCACGGTCGGCGACGCGGGGCTGTTCGACTTCATGTCCTTGGCGACGAGGACGCCGCCGATGACGAGCGCGATGAGGAGCGCGGGGAGGCCGAGGATGCGGGACATCTCTCTCGGGTTATCGGCACGGCGTACCGTGGGGATGAGTGATCGAGATCGCCTGCGAGGCGTGCGGCTGGCTCGCGATCACGAGCCAGCCCGCCCATCTGGTCTGGGCCGAGCACGTGGAGTCGTGCCCGGCCGTCGGCGGCGCCGTCCGGCACATGCCGGAGCTTCCGGCCCTCCCGGCGCGGCTCCCGCAGGTCAACGCCTGCCGCCACCGGCTCGTGAGGAAGCAGATCGCGGTCACCCCCTCCGGCGCGAAGCGCTATGCGGTGATGTGCGAGCTCTGCGGCCGGTACATGGACGCCTAGCGGCGAGTCGCGATCCGCAGCCGGTTGCCGTCCGGATCGGCGATGTCGACCTCGCGGCCGGCGAGGCCATCTTCGTCCACGGGCTCGCCGAACTCCTGTGCGACCGCGTCGACGTCGTTCACGTACAGGTGGATGAGCGTGTCCGGCCGCGCGTCGCCCGTGTGCTCGGACAGGTAGAGGCGAACGCGGCCGCGCGCGACGGACACGAACCAGGGGAAGTTCGGCTCGAACTGGTGCCGCCACTCCTCCTCGAACCCGAGGCGCGCGTACCACGCGACGGCGCGGTCGGCGTCCTCGACGCGGAGGACGGGGACGACCTCTTCCTCGTTCACGTGATGACGCGGTACACCGTGTACACCTCGGCGTACTCGCGGTTCACGTTGACGCCGTGCGTGCGCGCGACGTTCCAGACGTACTCGGGGTTCGCGTAGCGACGGTGCTGCTGCGACGCGTACTTCTCGAGCGCCGCCACCTTTCGATCGAGGTGCCGCTTCGCGAGCGACACGTACCACTGGTATGCGAAGTCGAAGTTGTTCCAGGGGATCTCGTAGCCGAGGATGGTCGTGCGCTTGAACGCGCGCAGCCCCTCCTGCGCGACCGTCTGATGGTCCTGATGGATGTCGTGCAGGCTCGGCTGGAAGACGACGTCCGGCTTCCAGTCCTCCCACATGCCGACGAGCAGCTCGAGGATCTCCTGCCGGCGCTCGGGGAACGTGCGCACGTCGAAGTCGTGCACGGTCAGCTGTTCCGCGGGGATGCCGAGCTCCGCGGTCGCCTCGCGCACCTCGCGCGCGAGCGTGTCCGGCGGGAACCCTTCCGGCAGCGAGCGGGTCGCGATCGAGAACGCGACGTACCGGACCTCGCAGCCGGCCTCGACGAGGCGCGCCATCGTGCCGCCGCAGCCGAACTCGCCGTCGTCGGTGTGCGGCGCGAGGACGAGCGCACGCTGCCACTGCTCGATCACACCGGCACCGCCTCGCGCTGCTCCACCGCGGGCGGCGGAGGAGCGGGCCTCTTCTTCGGCGGCAGCGCGAACGCGACGAGCCCGAGCAGCAGCCACGTCGTCGGGTCCTCGAAGAAGTCGGCGTAGAAGAGCGAGTGCACGAGGACGGCGGCGAGCGAGATGCCGGCGGCGAGCGGCACGAGACGGCGCGTACGCACCACGTCGGTCGCGCACGCGACGAGGAGCCAGACGAAGAGCGCGAAGCCGACGATCCCCGTCTCGGCGGCGACCGTCACCGGCGTGTCGTGCGAGGCCGCCGTCTTCAGGTTCTTCTTCCCGTGAAGCCGCTGCACGCGCCTAGCGTACGCATGCTGGAATCCACCCACGCCGACACCGCGCACCGGATGGGCGCGCGCGATGCGGATGCCGTTGGCCACGAGGTCGTATCGGCCACTGGAGGCGCTGTTCAGGCCGCTCTTCGTGTGGTGCTCGAGCGAGCGGCGCACCGTCGGCTGCGCGACGGCGAGGCCGCCGAGGACGACGACGGCGAGCCCGACGGCGATGAGCGCCTTCCAGCGCCACGCGAGGAACGCGACGAGGATGACGGCGACGACGAGCGCGGCGAAGCTCGATTGCGAGAACGAGATGAGCAGGCCGAGCCAGATGACGACGATCGCGGCCGCAGCCGCCCATGCGAGGCGCGTCCACCGCCCGAGCGCGACGAGCACGACGCTCGGGATCAGCGCCACCACGAGGAACCGTCCGTAGACGGACGGATCCCAGAACACGGAGTTGACGCGGAAGAAAGCCGCATAGGCATTCGAAACGACCACCTTCGGGTTTTCGAACACGTTGCGCGTCTCGTACTGGTAGAAGCCCACGGCCGCGAAGACGATCCCCATGATCGTCACCTCGGCGTAGAGCGCCCAGAGCCCCAGCCGCTGCCACGGCAATCGCGCCACCCCGAGCGCGAGGACGGCGAACGGGATGTAGAACGCGAGCACCTCGATCGCGCCGGCGTGCACGTCCTGCGACCAGCCGAGCGAGAGGCCGACCCAGACGAGATAGAGCGCGAGCGGCCGCGTGATCGCGCGCAGCTCCCGCGACCGCGTGTCCCCGTGCGCGATCTCCCACGCGAGCTGGATCGCCGCCGCGAGGACGACGACGTAGAGCGGCACGAGCAGCTGGTGGTGCAGCCAGCCGATGCGGATGGGGATGCATGCGAGCGCGAGGATCGGCAGGAGCCACGGCTGCCGGCGGAACGCGGCAGCGAGCAGCGCCGCGAGCGCGAGGCCGGCGAACGTCCCGCCGACGGCCTCGGCGTAGTCGTGCGGCGCCGTCGCGGCGGCGATCATGCACGCGCCCAGCGCGGCGAACCCGAGCCCCGCGAGCCGGTCGCGCCGCGACGCGGCGAGCAGCAGGAGGGCAAGCCCGAGGCACGCCACCGGGCCGCCGAGCCGCGCGAGCCCGATCACCCGACGACCACCGTCGCCGTGCTCACGTGGCCGCGCTCGCTCACGCTGAGTCCGTACGAGCCTGCCGCGCGCGGCGCCGTCAGCTTCAGCACGCGGCCGGAGGCGAACCCCTTCCGCACGCCGAGCGTCCAGTGGTAGCGCTTCGCGTCCGTCGAGACGGCGACGCGGATGCGGCCGCCACGGCTTACGTGCAGGCGCTTCACCGCGAGCGTGATGTACCGCAGCCTCACCGCGACGTGCTGCACCTTCACCGCGCGGTTGCCGGCGGCATCGACGGCGCCGACGACGAGCACGTAGCGGCCCGGCGGCAGCAGCTTGCCGTCGACCTTGCCGCCCCACGACACCTTGTCCTTCTCCTTCCCCGAGCGGCCGCGGATGACGCGGTGGCCGTCCACGGAGACGAGGACGTGCGCGCCCTCGCTCAGCTTGTAGTGGATCGTCACAGTGTCGAACTGGTGGTCGCCGTCGGGCGAGAACGCCTTCGGCGCCACCCCTGCGTCGAGGACGGCGGGCAGATGCGTCTCCAGGACGAGCGCGTTCGGAAGCAGGATCGTGCGGTGCTGCCTCGCGAAATGGATCTCGAGGTGGTACGTCCCCTGCGCCGCGCCGGCGCCGTTCCACACGAACGTCCGGAAGCCGCGGCGCACGCGCTCTCCCGTGGCGAGCGTCGCGACCGCGTTGCCGTGCGAGTCGCGGATGGTGGCCGTGATCTCGTCGGCCCGCCGGAAGCGGACACGGATCGCCGCGGTCGTGCGCGCGGGCGGCGAGACGTACATGCGGACGACCTTCGTCCCGACGATGGGGCTCTTCGTGAGCTTCAGCCGCTCGGTGATCGCGAAGGCGGCCGCCGTCGCGACGAGCAGGCCGACGAGAACCCCCGTCGAGAGAATCCGCTGCAAAGCGGCGTCAGTCTACGCGCGCGACCGAAGCGATCCGGACGTTGTCGCGCAGCCGCACGGCTGCGAGCGTGGCCGCCGTGAAGACGACGTAGGCGCCGGACACGCCGAGCCAGCTGTTCCCGTTCGGGTCGACGCGCTGCCGAGGAACATCCAGCCGGAGAGCTTCGCCTGCGTGGTGCCGAGCTTGTAGTGGCGCAACCCGCCCACCGACTTGAAGACGGCGCCGGCCGACGGCGATCCCCGCGACGACGAACTGCCACGTCACAGCAGGCCCCGCTCCTCGAGCGCGCCGAAGAGGATGTCTGCCGCCGCCTCGGCATCGAGCGACGCCATGTCGAGGTGGACGTCGGGCGCCTCCGGCGGCTCGTACGTCGAGCCGGCGCCGGTGAGGTTCTCGATGCCGGCCGCGTACAGGCCCTTCGGGTCGCGCTCGGCCGCGAGCTCGACGGGAAGGTCGACGAACACCTCCACGAACTCGCCCTCGCCGAAGAGCGAGCGTGCGGTCTCGCGGTCGGCGCGGAACGGCGACACGAACGCGGCGACGACGACGAGCCCGGCGTCGGTGAGGATCTTCGCCACCTCACCTGCGCGGCGGTTGTTCTCGGCGCGGTCGGCGTCGGTGAAGCCGAGGTCCTTGCTCAATCCGTGGCGGAGGTTGTTGCCGTCGAGCAGGTACGTGTGCCGGCCGAGCGCGAGCAGCCGCCGCTCGAGCAGGTTCGCGACCGACGACTTGCCCGCGCCGGGGAGGCCGGTGAGCCAGACGACGAACGGCTGCTGCGCCTTCAGCGCCGCGCGCGCCTCGCGGTCGACCTCGAGCACCTGCCACGGAACCGTGTGCGAGCGGCGTAGCGCGAAGTGCAGGAGGCCGGCGCCGACGGTCGCGTTCGTGATGCGGTCGATGAGGATGAAGCCGCCGGTGTCGCGGTTCTCCGCATACGGGTCGAACGCGATCGGCTCCGACAGCTCGAGGCTGACGACGCCGATCGCGTTCAGCTCGAGGTGGTTGGCGGGGATGCGGTCGAGCGTGTCGACGTCGAGCTTGTACTTGATCGGCGCGACGGTTGCCGCCACCGTCTTCGTGCCGACGCGCATGAGATACGTCCGGCCACGCAGCAGCGGCTCGTCCGCCATCCACACGACCGTCGCCTCGAACTGGTCGCCGACCGGAGCGGGATCGTCGACGGGGGCGATGACGTCGCCGCGGCTGACGTCCACCTCGTCCGCGAGCGTGAGCGTGACCGCCTGCCCGGCGACACCGCGCTCGAGGTCGCCGTCGAAGGTGACGACGCGCGCGACC
>JAFALP010000257.1 GCA_019234175.1 Actinomycetota bacterium
CGCGAGCAGTTCGGAGACGACCTGCGCGCGCTCACGGATGCGGAGCAGGACTCCAAGCAGCTGAAGTCCGCGAAGCGGCAGCTGCTCTTCGACCGCATCACCGAGGAGGTCCAGCTGCCGTTCCCGGTCGGCCCCGTCGTGGCGGAGGCCGAGGACACGCAGAAGGACTCGCTCACGCGCTCGTACGTCAAGAAGGCCTGCGACGCGATCTACAAGGATCTCGTCCGCCACAAGATCGCGGTCGACAAGCGTCGGCCCGACGGTCGCGGCACCGAGGAGATCCGGCCGATCGACATCGAGGTCGGAGTCAACCCGCGGGCCCACGGCTCCGCCCTGTTCCAGCGGGGGCAGACGCAGATCCTCTCGTCGCTCACGCTCGGCACCGCGAAGGAGGGTCAGCGCATCGACGATCTCTCCCTCGAGGAGGAGCGCCGGTACCTGCACCACTACAACTTCCCGCCGTACTCGGTCGGGGAGACGGGCTTCATGCGTGGCCCCAAGCGGCGTGACATCGGGCACGGCGCGCTCGCACAGCGGGCGCTCGAGCCGGTGATCCCCGCCGTGGACGAGTTCCCGTACACGATCCGCATCGTCTCGGAGACGCTCGAGTCGAACGGGTCGTCGTCCATGGGCTCGGTGTGCGGCTCGACGTTGTCGCTGATGGATGCCGGCGTGCCGATCAAGGCGCCGGTGAGCGGCATCGCCATGGGCCTCGTGAAGGAGGGCGACGACTACACCATCCTGACCGACATCCAGGGCGCGGAGGACCACCTGGGCGACATGGACTTCAAGGTCGCCGGGTCCCGTGACGGCATCACCGCGCTCCAGATGGACATCAAGATCACGGGCGTCACGCAGCAGATCATGGAGGACGCGCTCGAGCAGGCGAAGCGGGCGCGCGAGTTCATCCTCGACAAGATGCTCGAGGTCATCCCCGAGTCGCGCTCGCAGCTCGCCGAGAACGCGCCGCGGATCACGTCGATCAAGATCGACCAGGAGAAGATCGGCATGGTCATCGGCAAGGGCGGCGAGACGATCCGCGGCCTCGAGTCCGACTACGAGGTGCAGATCGACATCGAGGAGGACGGCACGATCCTCATCTACGCGACCGAGGGCACGAAGGCGGAGGCGGCCATCTCCGCGATCCAGGCCCTCACGAAGGAGCCGGAGGTGGGCGACACCTACACCGGCAAGGTCGTGAAGACGACGCAGTTCGGCGCGTTCGTCGAGCTGAAGAAGGGGACCGACGGCCTCCTGCACGTGTCGAACGTCGGCCCCGGCCGTGTCGCGCACATCGAGGACGTGATGGAGCGCGGCGACGTCGTCGACGTCGTCGTCCAGGAGGTGGACAAGGCGCGCGGCCGCATCGGGCTGAAGCTCATCGCAAAGCACGAGAACGGCGGCCTCGTCCAGCCGGAGGAGCTGATCGAGCGGGCGAAGAACGCACCGCCGAGGCCTCCGGAGGAGGAGCGCCCGCGCCGCGACGACCGCCGCGGCGGTCGCGGCGGACGCCGCTAGGAGCAGGTGGATGGGCGGCCTTCGGGCCGCCCATCTGCGTTTTGGGGATCGTCCCATCGGCTGCGGCTGCCGATGAGTAGCGGGAAGGAGCATCGCCCAATGTCCGAATCGATTCCGCCGGTCAGCCCGCTCCGGGGTCTGCTCGAGGTCACGCAGCTCGTGCGCAGCGAGGGCAACGTCCCCGACCTCCTGGCTGCGATCGCGCGCGTCGTCGGCGAGTCGCTGGGCTACCGCACGGTTGCGATCAACCTCTACCGGCCGGCGTGGGACGACTTCGAGGTGACGACGGTGCACGGCGGAGAGGAGGCGCGCGCGACGCTCCTCGGCCGCGTGCGCCGCATCGAGGATTGGGAGCCGCTCTTCGTCGACCGGTTCGAGCGCCGCGGCGCGTACGTCATCCCGGCCGGCGAGTTCGACTGGACGACGACCGGCGGCACCGAGGACATCTACATCCCCGACCTCGAGGCCGACACCGAGTCGAACGCGTGGCATCCGATGGACGCGCTCTTCGTGCCGATGCGCCATCACACCGGGCACCTCGTCGGGATCCTCTCCGTGGACGAGCCGGTGAACCGCAGGCGGCCGACCGACGAGGCGCTGGACGTCCTCGTCGCGCTCGCCGACCACGCCGCCATCGCGCTGCAGGTGGCGCAGGAGGCGGACGAGGCCGCGCGTCACCGCCTCGCGCTCGAGCAGCTCCTGCGCGTGTCCACGCGGATGACCTCCGAGCCGGACGCGGACGAGATCATGCAGGCCGTCTGCGACGGCGTCCGCGACGCGCTCGGGTTCCTGAACGTGCTCGTGCTGCTCACCGAGCCTGACACGGGCCGCCTCAGCGCCGGCGCGGCGGTGGGGTGGAACAGCGGCAGCGTCATGCGCCGCCCGGTGTTCCTCACCGACATCGAGCCGCTGCTCGACCCGGAGTTCGAGATCGAGGGCTGTTTCCTCGTCCCGCACGAGGCCGCCGACACGCGTATCTCGCGCAAGAAGCTCCCGTACGCGTCGACCCGCAACGGGCGCGGCCCGTGGGCGTGGAACCGGCACTGGCTGCTCGTGCCGCTGCGCCACTCGGACGGCCACGTCATCGGGATCCTGTCCGCCGACGAGCCCCAGGACCGCATGCTCCCGTCGAGCGAGAAGCTGCAGGCGCTGCGCATCTTCGCCAACCAGGCGACGGCGGCGATCGTCTCCGCCGAGCGCGTGCGCGAGCTGCGCTTCCTCGCGGACCACGATCCGCTCACGCGCCTGCCGAACCGGCGCGCGTTCGTGGAGCGGCTGGAGGGCGAGGTGGCGCGGGCGCGGCGCTACGACCGCGAGATGGCGCTCGTCCTGTGCGACCTCGACGGCTTCAAGGGCGTGAACGACAGCTTCGGCCATCCGGCGGGCGACGACGCGTTGAAGCTGTTCGCGAAGGCGATCACCGCGTCGCTGCGGAAGAGCGACGACGCGTTCCGGATCGGCGGCGACGAGTTCGCGCTCCTGCTCGCCGAGGCGACGGACGACGACGCGCGGGAGGTGATCGGCCGCATCCGGGACGCGCTCGTCGGCATGCGGGCGAGCTTCGGCGTCGCCTCGTGCCCCGGAGACGCCGCGGACCCGCAGGCGCTGTTCCGCCTGGCCGATCAGGCCTTGTACGAGGCGAAGCGCTCGGGCACGGGCGTCCAGTTCGTCTAGACCGGGGACACTCCCCCAAACGGATCCGTCGCAGATCCGTGACACATCCGCGTGGGGGAGTGTCCCCAAACGGTCCCGTTTGGCCGAGTACCATCGGCGGGTGCAGAAGTACGTCATCTCCGAATTGGACTCGGGCGAGCGCGTCATCTCCGAGCGCGTGCCCAGCGTCCGGTCCGTCGCCATCGGCTTCTGGATCGGCGCCGGGTCGCGGGACGAGCGGGACGACCGCGCCGGCGTGTCGCACTTCATCGAGCACCTGCTCTTCAAGGGCTCCCGCTCGTACGACGCCCAGCAGATCGCCGAGATCTTCGATGCCATGGGCGCGGAGCTCAACGCCGCCACCTCGCGCGAGCACACCGTCGTCTTCGCCCGCGTGCCGGACCGCCACACCGACGAGGCGCTGCAGGTGATGACCGACATGGTCTTCGCGCCGCTCTTCGCCGAGCTCGACCAGGAACGCGAGGTCGTGCTCGAGGAGATCGCCATGTACGAGGACACGCCGGGCGAGCTCGTGCACGACCTCTTCTCGGAAGCGGTCTTCGGCCACCACGCGCTGGGGCGGCCCGTCATCGGCACGGCCGAGGTGATCTCCTCCGTCAGCCGTCGCGCGGTCGCGTCGTACCACCGGTCGATGTACACGGGCGGGAACATCGTCGTCTCCGCCGCGGGGAACATCGCCCACGAACGCTTCGTCGAGCTGCTCGAACAGGCCGAACGGAAGACGACGGCAGCCACGGCGGCACCACCGCGGGTGCGCCGGCCGCTCACGCAGGCGCCGCCGCCCGGCGTCCGCTTCGAGCGCAAGGACACGGAGCAGTACCACCTGTGCATCGGGGCCCCGGGCATCTCGCGCTCGGACCGCCGCCGCTTCGCCGCGTCGCTGCTCGACTCCATCCTCGGCGGCTCGGCGTCGTCGCGGCTCTTCCAGGAGATCCGCGAGAAGCGCGGGATGGCGTACTCGGTCTACTCGTTCGGCGCGCAGTACACCGACACCGGGCTCGTCGGCGTCTACGTCGGGACGCGTGAGGAGAACCTCGCCACCTGCGTCGAGATCTGCTCCGAGCAGAGCGCCGACATCGCCGCGGGAAACTTCCGGCCCGTCGAGCTCGAGCGCGCGAAGGAGAGCATGAAGGGCCGCATCCTCCTGTCCATGGAGTCGACCTCGAACCGGATGACGCGGCTCGGCAAGTCGCTCATCACCGACACCGAGCTGCTCGGCTTCGACCGGATCATCGCCGAGATCGAGGCGGTCGAGCCGGACGCGGTGGCGGAGCTCGCCGGCGTCCTGCTCGCGCCGGAGCGCCTCTCCGCGGCCGGCGTCGGGCCGGACGAGGACCGCTTCCGCGCCGCGATCGGCAACGGCGTCGCGCGGCAGGCGGCATGAAGGTCGCGCTCTTCGGCGCGGAGGGGAAGGTCGGCGCGGCGCTCCTGCCCGTCCTGGTGGCGGCGGGGCACGAGGTGAGGCCGATTGAGATCGGCGACGAGCCGGACGTCGCCGGGCTCGACGCATGCGTCGACTTCACGACGCCGGACGCTGCGCCGGCGAACGTGCGCGCGGCGATCGAGCAGGGCGTCTCCTGCGTCGTCGGCACCACCGGCTGGGAGCCGAAGCGGCTGGGCGAGCTCGCCGCCGAGGCGGGCGTGCGCCTCTTCGTGGCGCCGAACTTCTCCATCGGCGCGGTGCTGATGATGCGCTTCGCGCACGAGGCGGCGCAGTACTTCCCGCGCGCGGAGATCATCGAGTTCCACAACGAGGCGAAGAAGGACGCGCCCTCGGGAACGGCGCGCGCGACCGCGGAGCTGATCGGCGGCGATCCCGTCATCCACTCGGTACGCCTTCCGGGCCTCGTCGCGCACCAGGAGGTCATCTTCGGGAGCGAGGGTCAGTTGCTCACCATCCGGCACGACACGACGGCGCGCGAGTCGTTCGCGGACGGCGTGCTCCTCGCGCTCGAGAAGCTCGGCAGCCTGCCGGCGGGCCTCACGGTTGGCCTAGACGCGCTGCTGTAGGCGATGATTCCCGGCTAGATGCCGGGCCAGGCAGCCGAGCTCGTCTTCGACGAGGCGACGAAGCGCTACCCGGGCCGGGAGGGCGCCGCCGTGGACCACCTGTCCCTCACGGTGCCCGCTGGGGAGATCTGCGTCCTCGTCGGCCCGTCCGGCGGCGGCAAGACGACCGCGCTCCGGCTCGTCAACCGGCTCATCGAGCTGACGAGCGGCGACATCCGCATCGACGGCACGAGCGTGAAGGCGCAGAACCTCGTCCAGCTCCGTCGCGGGATCGGATACGTCATCCAGCAGGTCGGCCTCTTCCCGCACATGACCATCGAGGCGAACATCGGCACCGTCCCGCGCCTGTACGGCCGTCCGCGCTCGTGGATCAAGACGCGCTCGGCCGAGCTGCTCGAGCTCGTCGGCCTCGACCCGTCCTATGCGAAGCGCTACCCGGCGCAGCTCTCCGGCGGCGAGCGCCAGCGTGTCGGTCTCGCGCGCGCGCTCGCGGGAAACCCGCCGCTCATGCTCATGGACGAGCCGTTCGGCGCCATCGATCCGATCGTGCGCACGCGCCTGCAGGACGAGTTCCTGCGCCTTCAGCGCGAGGTGCGGAAGACGGTGGTGTTCGTCACCCACGACATCGACGAGGCGATCAAGATCGGCGACCGGCTCGCGGTCATCCGCACGGGCGGCAGGCTCGCCCAGTACGACACGCCGCGCGCCATCCTCGAGAAGCCGGCGGACGACTTCGTCGCCGAGTTCATCGGCCCCGACCGCGCGCTGAAGGCGCTGTCGCTGCACACGCTCGCCGAGCTGGAGCTCGGGCCGCCCGCCGACGGGCCGACGTGCGGGCTGGAGATGACCGTGCGCGATGCGCTCGCCCTGCTCCTCGAGAAGAAGGCCACCGTGCTCGCCGTCACCGACGAGAAGGGCGCCGTCATCGGCTCGATCACGCGCGAGGAGCTGCTCGCATGACCGTCGCGTCCGGGCCCGTCATCCCCAACTTCGGCAGCGGCAGCTCGTGCGAGGTGAACAACGGCTGGTTCTGCACGGACTGGGTGCGGCAGCACTGGGCCGACACGCTGCAGCCCGCCCTCTTCCAGCACATCGAGCTCGCGGCCATCGCCATCGGCATCGGCTTCGCGATCGCGTTCCTGCTCGCGCTCGTCGGCTTCCGCTTCCGCCTCGTCGACCCGCCGATCGGGATCATCTCCGACTTCCTGTACACGATCCCGAGCCTCGCGCTCTTCCAGATCCTCGTGCCGTTCACCGGCATCACGCTGCTGACCGTCGAGATCGCGCTCGTCTCCTACACGCTGCTGATCCTGTACAGGAACATGATCGAGGGGCTGCACGCGGTCCCGGTGGAGGTGGTCGACGCCGCGCGCGGGTCCGGGTTCACCCGCATCCAGACGTTCACGCGCGTCGAGCTGCCGCTCGCGCTGCCGGCGATCCTCACCGGCCTGCGCGTCGCCACCGTGTCCACGATCTCGATCGCCACCATCGCGCCGTTCGTCATCGCCAAGGGGCTCGGTCAGCCGATCTACGCCGCGCTGTCCGAGGACGTCTTCAAGACGGAGATCTTCGTGGCCGGCGGCATGGTGATCGCGCTCGCGCTCGTGGCCGACGGGCTCATCGTGCTTCTCCAGCGCGGCCTCACGCCGTGGGTGCGCGCATGAAGACGTTCGTCGACGCGTTCAGGTTCATGGCGGACAACCCGCACCTCCTGCTCGAGAAGACGGGCGAGCATCTCGAGCTCTCCGGCGCCGCGCTCGGCATCGCGCTCGTGCTCGCGCTGCCGCTCGGGCTCTGGCTCGGCCACCTGCACCGCGGCCTCTTCCTCGCCGCCGGCGTCTCGAACGTCGGCCGCGCGCTGCCGAGCCTCGTGCTCATCGCATTCGGTCTCACCATCTTCGGCGTCGGCTTCTGGAACAACACGGCCGCGCTCGTCGTCCTCGCGATCCCGCCGATCCTCACGAATGCGTACTTCGCCATCGACACCTGCGACCGGGACGTCGTCGACGCGGCGCGGGGGATGGGCATGACCGGGATGCAGGTGCTCCTGCGGGTCGAGTTGCCGCTCGGCCTGCCGTTCGTCCTCGCCGGCATCCGCGTCGCGTCCATCTTCGTGATCGCCACCGCGACGATCGCCGCCGTCGCCGGCGGGGGCGGGCTCGGCCAGATCATCGTCAACCAGGCGAGCTACGGCCTCTCCGGCGTCGTCGCTGCATCGCTCTGCGTTTCAGTGCTCGCGTTCGCCGCCGCCGGGATTCTGACTCTTGTAAGGAGGACGGCCTCGCCTAGCCATGAGTCGCTCACCTAGGGTTTGACCGAAATGGGTTGTTCCACGAACGGGAGGAGGAGCACAGCATGATCCGCAAGCACACGCGGCGCGCCGCAAAAGCGGCGTTCGCGATCTCGTTGGGCGTCGCAATCGTCTTGGGTGGCTCAGCGGCTGTCGCCTCGGCCAAGCCGATGGCGCCGGCGAAGCCGACGATCGTCGTCGGGAACAAGAACTTCACCGAAGAGTTCATCCTCGGCCAGCTCTACGGCCAGGCGCTCAAGGCGAAGGGCTTCAACGTGAAGTTCAGCGGCAGCCTCGGCAGCTCCGAGCTGGCCGACACCGCCATCACCAGCGGGAAGATCAACTTCTATCCCGAGTACACCGGCGTGATCGTCCTCGACATCGCGAAGAAGGCGTCGCCGAAGACGGCGTCGGCCACGTACGTGGCGGCGAAGGCGTTCGAGGAGACGCGCGGGCTGACCCTGCTCAACTCGACGCCGTTCTACGACACCGACACCTTCACGGTGCTGACGTCGACGGCGAAGAAGGACGGCCTGAAGACGATCAGCGACATGAAGAAGCTCAAGTCGTTCTCGTACGCAGGCTTCCCCGAGTGCGCGACCCGTATCACCTGCCTGCTCGGGCTGAAGAAGGTCTACGGCCTCACGCACGTGACGTTCGTCCCGCTCTCGAACATCAGCGTGTACACGCTGCTCGACGACGGGAAGGCCACCGGCGGTGACGGCTTCTCGACCGATCCGCAGCAGCTCAGCGGCAAGTACACGGTGCTCACGGACACGAAGCACATCTTCGGGTTCCAGAACGTGGCGCCGGTCGTCTC
>JAFALP010000304.1 GCA_019234175.1 Actinomycetota bacterium
TGCGCCCGCGTCAGTCCCGTCACCGGCGAGACACGGCCGCGACCGGGGTCTTCACCGGCTGCGGCGGCGGCTTCGAGTCGGTGAGGATCGCAGCGAGCAGGAGCACCGACATCGCGACCGCGCTCTCGGCGACGAGCGTTCGGCCGAGGACCCCGAGGACGCCGGGCTTCTCGATGCGCGGCACCGCGAGGAAGTGGTGCGCTGCGCCCCACGTCAGCGCGAGCGCGACGAGCCCGAGCTTCACGAGCAGCACGTGCCCGTAGCCCGACGTCCACAGGTCGTGCAGGTGCGGCAGCCGCAGGATGCTGAGGTACGTGCCGGCGACGAGGATGAGCGCGATCAGCACCGTCGCCAGCCGCGAGAAGCGGAGGAACGCCGTGCGCCGCCCGTCCGGCCACGCGGGCCAGACGACGGCGGCGAGCTGCACGAGCCCGCCGACCCACAGCGTCGCCGCCGACAGGTGGACGTAGTCGGCGAGCTCGGAGAGCCACGAGTGGTGTGCGTCCGCGGCCGAGTGGCCGGACAGGGAGAGCCCGGACACGAACGCGAGGCCGAGCACGAACGCCACCCAGAGGAACGCGTTCCGGTCCGTGAGCCACGCGAGGTAGATGAGCGCGGAGACGAGCGCGAAGCCGAGCTCCATGATGATGAACGTCTGGCCGTAGCGCGTGCCGCTCGCGAGCGGCGACAGGTCGCCGTACAGGAAGCGTGAGAACGGCAGCTGCAGGAAGTCTTCGCCGCGCAGCAGGAACCCGGTGATTCCGGTCTCGAGCACGACGACGATTCCAATACCCGTGATCCAGAAGAAGCGCCGCTGCGCGCGCGCCGGCAGCGGTCCGCGTGCGATCAGGAGCCGGAAGCCGATCCCTCCGACTGACAACGCGAGGCCGAGGAAGTAGAGCCAGCGCACGATGTCCTCCGTCCGCGTCGGCCCTTGCGCGCCGACGGCGTCGGTCACGGGCGGCGCCGCCACGCCGACGCCGAACGTGTACACGCCGGTGACGATGTGCCCGTCGTTCGACAGGGCCTGCCAACGCACGGTGTACGGGCCTTTCGGGAGCTTCGGCAGCGGCGCCACGAGCTCGCGCGCCGAGGAGACCGCGCGCGGCATGCCGGCGACGTTCTTCCCCTTCAGCGTGAGCACCTGGATCGCCTTCGGCAGCGCGTCCACGGTCTGGTCGAACTGGAGGACGACCTGCCGCGGCGAGACTGCGAGGCGCTGCTTGAAGCTCGGCGATTCCTTCAGCAGCGACGCGTGCGCCCACGCCGACGCCGGCGCCGCCAGTGCGACGAGCACGACGAGGAGGAATGCCCGCCTCATCGGTGCGGGACTCCCGCGTACTGCGAGAAGTGGCCGAGCACGGGCGCGACGTCGCGGTCGCAGTACAGGAAGACCGCGATCACGAGGAACGTGCAGGCGAACCCGGTGGCGGCGACGATGGACCGCGGCCGAAGCGCCTGCACGATCGGGAACACCGAGCCGCCGATGAGCGTCCAGCCGAGCACGTGATGCAGAAACGCGGCGCGCGCGAAGAACCAGCCGTTCTGCTCGTGCACGAGAAAGGCCGTGCCGGAGACGAGCATCGCCGCGGCGACCGTGAGGCGCCAGTACTGCGAGTGGAGCTTGCCGCGCACGACGCCGAGCTCGGCCGCGCCGCTGAGCATCAGGACCTGCGCCCACGACCCGTGGGCGACCATGTGGATCATCGAGTTCGTGTACAACGCCATCACCGGCCACATGAAGACGCCGAGGAGAAACAGCATCCCCGGCCACAGGTAGCGCCGCCACGGACGCCGTCCCCACACCTCCGGCCCGACGATCGTCTCGGACAGGAAGAGCAGGCCGAGGATGAGGATCCCGGTGGCGAAGAACCAGTGCACCATCTCCGCGCGCGGCTCGATGCCGGCGACGATCACTCCGCCGCCTCCAGGTCCTCGACGATTCCCGGCGCGAGCAGCCAGCGGAAGAGCACGCCGACGAGCACGACGAAGAGCGGCGGTTCCGCGAAGAGCCACCAGAAGCCCTGGCCGGAGGGATGCAGCAGCGTCAGCCGCCACGGCTGCGCGAGCGCCCAGACGACGCCGGCGATTGTCGTAAGCGGCCCGAGCGAGAGCACGAGCCGCGCGCGCGGGGACCGCGTCTCGGATCGTTCTCGCTCGCCTTCAACGTGCAGTTCGTGCGCGATGTCCGCGCTCATCGACCTTCCTCCTCCGTTCGGAACGACTCGCCGTCAGAGGCCGAGCGGAGGCGGCCGCGACTCGAACGCGAGGCCGAAGCGCCGGCGCGGAGCGGCGGCGACGTGGAGGTCGATCGGGAGGACGCG
>JAFALP010000095.1 GCA_019234175.1 Actinomycetota bacterium
CGTCCTCGACGCGGATGCTGTGTCCCGCGCGGTTGACGGCTGCGACGCCGTGTTCCACTTGGCGGCCGTCTACAGCTACCTCCGCCGAGACGCGGAGCTGATGGAGGCGGTCAACGTGCGCGGCACGTACAACGTGCTCGAAGCCGCGCTCCAGACGCGGGCTTCGCTCGAGCGCATCGTCGACTTCTCCACGAGCGAGGTCTTCGGCACGCACGCGTCGAACGTGCACGAGGGGCACGTCTCGACGATCGGGTCCGTCGGCGAGGCGCGCTGGACGTACGCCGTCTCCAAGCTCGCCGGCGAGCATCTCGCGCACGCGTACCACGACGAGCTCGGCCTGCCGACGGTGACCGTGCGCCCGTTCAACGTCTACGGCCCGGGGCAGATCGGCGGCGGCGCCATCCGCGCGTTCATCGAGGCGGCGCTCGCCGGCCGCGACCTCGTCATCCACGGCGACGGCATGCAGATCCGCGCGTGGTGCTACGTCGACGACATGGTGCGCGCGGTGCTCCTCTGCCTCGAGCGGCCGGAGGCGGTGGGGCAGAGCTTCAACATCGGCAACGACCGCTCGACGGTGACGATCCTCGACCTCGCGCAGCGCATCAAGCGGCTCACCGGCTGCCCGGGCGAGATCGTCTTCCAGCCGCTCCACTACGCCGACGTGGAGGTGCGCAGCCCGAACGTGCGCCAGGCGCGGGAGCTGCTCGGCTTCGAGGCGGAGGTCGACCTGGACGAAGGCCTGACGAGGACGATCGCGTGGTACCGGAGCAGAGCTCTCCAGTCCGCCTAGCGTTCCCTGAATTAGGGGACGGGGAGCTCGCCGCCGTCGCCGAGGTGCTGGCCGACGGCCAGCTGACGATGGGGCCGCGCGTCGACGAGTTCGAGGCGCTCCTCGCGCAGGCGGCCGGAACGACGCATGCCGTCGCCGTCTCGTCCGGCACCGCCGCGCTGCACGTCGCCGTGCTCGCGCTCGGCATCGGCCCCGGCGACGACGTGCTCGTGCCCGCGTACACGTTCCCGGCGACGGCGAACGTCGTCGCGCTCGCCGGCGGCCGCCCGGTGCTCGTCGACGTCGACCCGGTGACGATGAACATCGACGCCGAGGACGCGGCGCGGCGGCTGACGCCGAACACGAAGGCGATCCTCGCCGTGCACCTGTTCGGCCGGCCCGCGCGGCTCGAGGAGCTTCCTGACGAGCCGATCCTCGAAGACGCCGCCGGCGCGCTCGGCGCGTCTCACGGCGGCCGCCCGTGTGGAAGCCTCGGCCTCCTCGCGTGCTTCTCGTTCCATCCGCGGAAGATCGTCACCACCGGCGAGGGCGGCGCGGTGACGACCGACGACGACCTCATCGCCGAGCGGGTGCGCTCGCTCCGCCACCACGGCTGGTCGCCGTCGGACACATACGTCGACATGCCGCAGCCGGCGTTCAACTACCGCCTCAGCGACGTCCTCGCTGCGCTCGGCATCCCGCAGATGCGACGCCTCGACGAGCTGCTCGCACAGCGCGAGCGCATCGCCGCCGGCTACGCGGAGCGACTCGCAGACCTCGACGTGGTGCTTCCCGCCGCCGACGAGGGCGATCGTCACGGCTGGCAGGCGTACGTCGTCCAGGTCGACCGGCGCGACGAGGTGATGGCCGGCCTCCGCGCACAGGGGATCCAGTGCCAGATCGGCACGTATGCGCTCCACCATCTCGGGGCGTACCGGGACCAGGGCCCGTTCCCGGGCGCGGACGCGGCCTTCGAGCGGGCGCTCGCCCTCCCGCTCCACGGGCGGCTGACCGACGCCGATCTCGACCGCGTGGCGGACGCCCTTGACAAACTTGTGAGTCATCACTAACCTGCCGACATGGCAGTCAGGCTTTCAGCGGAGGAGCGCAGGGACGACGTCCTCGACGCCGCCCTGATCGAGTTCGCCGAGCGGGGTCTCGCCGGCACGTCCACCGAGGACATCGCCCGCCGGGCCGGCATCTCCCAGCCCTACCTGTTCCGCCTCTTCGGGACGAAGAAGGAGCTCTTCAAGGCGACGGTCAGCCGCTGCTTCCGCGAGACGCTGGAGATGTTCCAGCGGGCGGCGGAGGGCAAGCGGGGCGAAGAGGCTCTCCACGCCATCGGCGAGGCGTACGTCGCCCAGCTGGAGGCCGACAGGACCTGGCTGCGGGCGCAGATGCAGGCGTACGCGGCCGCGGACGACCCGGAGATCCGTGCGGTCGTCCGCGCCGGCT
>JAFALP010000043.1 GCA_019234175.1 Actinomycetota bacterium
AGCGAAGCGTCACGCGTCCAGCTCCCTGAGCGCGGCGACGCAGTCGCGCGTCGCGAGCTCGCCGCTGCCGTCGCGCTGATAGTGCGTCTCGAACGAGAGGTAGCCGTCGTACGCGGTCTCGCGCAGATACCGGAGAAGAGCGGGGAAGTCGACGATGCCGTCGCCGACGCGCGTCCACTCCCGCGCTGCGGTGACGTCTTTCACGTGCACGTGCACGACGCGGTCGCGGATGGCCTCGAGCCCTCCGAGCCCCGTGAACGCAGCCGGGTCGAGCATCGCCGCGTTGCCCGGGTCCCAGATGAGCCGCAGGGACGGCGAGCGGGCGGCGTCGAGCGCGGCACGCGCCTCCGCGCTCGTGGCGACGCTGCACTCGTGCTCGTTCTCGAGCGCGAGCGTGAGGCCGGCCGCGTCCGCGCGCGCGGCCGCGTCGCGGAGGACCTCGGCGGCGGCGGTCGGGCCCGCCCCGCGCCAGTAGGCGAAGGCGCGGACGATGGGCGCGCCGAGGATCCTCGCCGCCTGCAGGGAGCCGTCCAGGACCTCGTCCTGGGGCTCGCCGGGATCGCACTTCAGGAACGGCGAGGCGATCGACGTCACCGGGAAGCCCCGCCGATCGAGCGTCTCCCGGATCGCCTCCAGCTCCGCGGGGCCGAGAGCGACGACGGGGCCCTGGTCGAGGAACCGCAGCTCGACGCCCTCGACCTCCAGCTCCTCGCAGACGTCCAGCGCCCGGCCGAGGCTCAGGTCGATCTCGTCGGTGATCACGCTCAGGCGCACGATCGTGCTTGTATCAGCCCTGATGGATCGGGTGGCCGTTGTCACGGGCGCGTCCGGCGTCCTCGGGGGGGCGATCGTCGACGGGCTGGCCGCCGCCGGCCTCCGCGTGGGCCTGCTCGCGCGGCGCCGCGACCGGCTCGAGGCCTTGGCCGCGAAGCACGACGGGCTCGTCCTCGAGGCGGACGTCCTCGACGCCGCGCAGCTCGAGCGCGCCCGCGCCGAGGTGCTCGACACGTGGGGCCGGATCGACGTGCTCGTGAACGCCGCCGGCGGGAACGTCGCGGCTGCCACCGGGTCGTTCTTCGAGCTGCCGCTCGAGGCGATCGACGAGGTCGTGCGCCTGAACTTCCACGGGACCGTCCTCCCCACGCAGGTATTCGCCGCGGCGATGGAACGCGGCGCGATCGTGAACGTTTCTTCGGCGGCGGCGCACCGTGCGCTCACGCGCGTGATCGGCTACGGCGCGGCGAAGGCCGCGGTCGAGAACGTGACGCGCTGGCTCGCGGTCGAGCTGGCGCCGCGCGGCATCCGCGTCAACGCGGTCGCACCGGGCTTCGTCGTCGCGGAGCAGAACCGCGCGCTCCTGCTGGACGAGACCGGCGCGCCGACCGCACGCGGCGAGCGCGTCCTCGCGGCGACGCCCGCGGGACGCTTCGGCGAGCCGCACGAGATCGCCGACGCGGTCGTGTGGCTCAGCAGCGAGGCGGCGTCGTTCGTCACCGGCGCGGTCGTGCCGGTCGACGGCGGCTTCGACGCCTTCGGCGGCGTCTAGATCCTGTATGACGCGCGCGCGAGGTCGACGGCGAGCTCGCGCGCGATGCGGCGCGCGTCCGCTTCGCCGACGAAGCCCGCCTCCACCTTGCGTGCGAGCCAGCCGCACGTGCGGCGCCGCCACAGGTCGTGACGTGCGGGCAGCGCCGTGAGCGCGCGCGCGTCGTCGACGAAGCCGGCGAGGTTGGCGATGCCCGCGGTTTCGACGACGCGGTCGAGGAAGCGCTCGATCCCGAGCGGGCTGTCGTGGAACCACCACGGGCAGCCGAGGAGCACGGACGGATAGTGCCCGGCGATGGGCGCGAGCTCGCGGCTGTACGTGCTCTCGTCGAGCGTGAACAGGACGAGGCGGAAGTCGGCGTCGTTCCCATGCGCCTCCAGGAGCGGCCGCAGCCCGCGGGTCCAGTCGGTGGCGACGGGGATGTCGGCGCCGATGTCGGGTCCGAACGCCGCGGCGAGCGGGAGGTTGTGGTTGCGCAGGCTGCCGATGTGCAGCTGCATCACCAGGCCGTCCTCCACGCTCATGCGCGCGAACTCGTTCAGCATGTGCGCCTCGAAGCGGCGCGCGTTCTCGAACGTAATCGTCCCGGCGAGCCCGGCGGCGAAGATCGTCGCCGCCTCGGCCTCGGAGAGGCGCGTCGTGTCGGCGCTCGTGGCGGCGTGGTCGGTGGCGGTCGCGCCCATCGCCTTGAAGGCCGCACGCTGCTCCGCGAGCGTGGCGACGAACGACGTGTAGTCGGCGGCGCCGACGCGCTCCGCCCACCCGGGTGCGTCGAGCGCGACGACGGCATCCGGACGGAACGTCGGCCGGATGCGCGGCGCGAGCCCGCGATGGAGCTCGAGCGATGCATCGGCGGCGTCGGTGGTGGCGAGGCACTCGACGCGGAAGCGGTCGAGCAGCGCGTGCGGCAGGAACGCCGCGGAGGCGAGCTGCTCCTCGATGCGGTCGTAGCTGTCCGGCCCGACCTCCTCGATCCCGAACACGCCGGCGAGCGTCTCCCGCAGCCAGAGCCCGCTCGGGGTGAGGTCGAACAGCCGG
>JAFALP010000347.1 GCA_019234175.1 Actinomycetota bacterium
CAGCAGTCCGGCCTGCACAACCCGCAGCTGCCGGCGGCGCTGCGCGACGCGGGCGTGCGCGTCGTCGCCTCCGATGCCTCGAGGAACCCGATCCCGCTGCGGCACGGCGACGCGGTCGCGCTGCCTCGCCATCCGATGAACGTCTACCAGGACGCGGCGACGCGGACCGAGGAGATCGAGGAGTATGACGCCCGCTATCACGTGCACGTCACGTGGGCCGAGTTCGTGCAGGGAGAGTCGACGCGCCTCCTGCGCCTCGTCCTCGCGAACGACCCGCGCCCGTCGTATGCGCACGAGTCGAACCTCGCAAAGGACAGAATCCTGCTCGACGTGCTGAACACGACCCTCGATCGCTATCGCACCCTCGTGCGCGTGCCGTTCGCGCAGCCGACGATGACCGCCGCGCTCCACGCACTCGTGCAGCAGCGCGCATGGTGGGGAGCGGTCCGCCGCGGCGCCGTCTCCGTCGTCCGCCGCGGCGCCACGATCACGTACACGGCGAGGAGCGCGGTGGAAGCGCCGCTCACGATCGACGGGCGCCTGCAATGGATCGCCCTCAGCCCCGGCCGTCCCGCGACCGTCTCGGTGCCGTGAACGATCCCGGCAGGCGCGACGCAGAGATCGAAGGGCTCCAGGCGGAGCTGCTCACGCGCTACGAGGAGCTGAACCTCCTCTACCGGCTCAGCGCCGACCTCAGCGGCACGTTCGACGTCGTCACGCTCGCGCAGATCGCCCTCGGCCGCGCCATCGAGGTGCTCGGCTCGTCCGAGTCCGGCGTCGTGCTCCACGATCCCGGCGGCGTCCGCCTCGTCGCCGCCCATAACGAGCCTCCGGTGCCGGTCGGCGAGTACCTTCCGCCCGGGGAGACGATCGCCGAGGAGGTGATCCGGACCGGGCGTCCGATCGTGCGCGACGCCGAGGACGACGATCCGACGCCGACGAGGGTCCGGCGCCCCGGCCAGCCGAGCCTGAGCGTGCCGCTGCTGCCCGCGGCCGGCGACGGCGCGGCGTTCGGCTCCATCTCGCTGCTGCGGCCGGTGGGCGGCCCCAAGTTCACCGCCAGCGACCTGCAGCTGGCGCAGGCGATCGCGTCGCAGCTCGCCTCGCGCATCGAGGCGAGCCGCCACGTGGACGAGCTGCAGGAGGCCGCGCAGGCCGAGCGCGAGGTCGAGCTCGCCGCGACGGTGCAGCGCTCACTGCTGCCGACCCTTCCCGAGACGGTGCGCGGCCTGCAGGTGACGGCGCGCTCGATCCCGGCGGCGCGCGTCGGCGGCGACCTCTACGACCTCGTCGTCGACAGCCGCGGCGCCGTCTGGCTCCTCGTCGCCGACGTGCTCGGCCACGGCTTCGCCTCCGCCGTGACGATGGCGAGCGTGCGCGCCGTCCTCCGCCGCGAGATGCGGGAACGCGACTCGCCGGCCGCCGCGCTCGAGTCGGCGAACGACACGCTGTACGCGGACCTCGTGCGCGCCGAGCAGCTCGTCACCGCGTTCTGCGCGCGCTGGGATCCCGCGAACCAGTACCTCGTGGTCGCGAACGCCGCGCACAATCCCGCGCTCGTGCGCCGCGCGAGCGGCATCGTGGAGGAGCTCGACGCCGACGGCACGCCGCTCGGCCTCCTCGATCGCGCCCGCTACTCGGAGACCGTGACCGCGTTGCGCCAGGGGGACACGATGCTCCTCTACACCGACGGCGTCGTCGAGGCTCGCGGCGAGAGCGGGGAGCTCTTCGGCGACGAGCGGTTGAAGGCGATCGTCGCGTCGTCGGAGTCTCCGGGCGAGCTGACCGATCTCATCCTCTCGGCCGTCGATCTGCATCTCGCCGGCGGCCCGCGGCCCGACGACGTCACCATGCTCGCGGTGGCGCCCGCATGAGCGACGACGACATCCGCGGCCGCGCGCTCGCGCTCGCCTGGGCCGGGGCTCCGGAGGAGCGCCTCGACGCGGTCCTCGCGCTCGCAGCCTCGCTCGCGGGAATGCCGCGCGCGCATCTCTATCTCGCCGCGGGCGACGAGCGGCGCCTCCACCTGGAACGGACGCACGGGATCTCCGCCGCCCCGCCGCGCGGCGACGCCGAGGGGGGCGCCGGCGTGGCGCTCCCGCTGCCGCCGCTCGAGCTCCGCGTCGCCGACGACGAGGACGCGCGCATCGTGCCGACGCCGGAGGGATCGTTCTACTCCCTCCCGCTGCGCGGGGCGGGCGGCCTCGTCGGCACCATCCGCGTCGGGCCGATCGCGTCCGGGAAGCTCCCGCGCGGCGCCGAGAAGGATCTGCGCGCCGCCGCGCCCGAGCTCGCCGTCGTCGTCGCCGCCGCGCACGAGGCGGACGCGCTGGGCCGTCGGGCCGACGACGCGGAGAAGCGCGTCGCGGTCGGCAGGCGTCTGCAGGGCTCGTCGCTCGAGACCGGCAGGTTCGTGACGCTGCTGCTGCGGCTCGCCGTCCGCTCGTCGGGCGCCGACGGCGGCTTCGTCGCGATCGCGGACGGCGGGCGTCTGACCTTGCGCGCGAGCGACGGCCTGGAGGAGTACACCGCCGCCGCTCTCGCGACGGATCTCGTCGAGATCGTGACGGAGACGCAGTCGGCGTTCCTCCGCGACGCCGATGCGGCGGAGCGCCTCGGCGTTCGTTCGATCCTCGCCGTTCCACTCATCGCCGGCGTGCGCGTCGAGGCGCTGCTCGCGCTCGTCGATCTCGGCGGCGGCCGCCTCGACCCGGCCAGCCTCGTGCTGCTGGAGACGCTCGCCGAGCACATCCGTCTCATGCTGGGGAACGAGCAGCTCTTCGACGAGTTCGTCGACCGCTACCTGGACACGCTGCGTGGCCTGGCGGAGTCGCTGGACGCGCGCAGCCCGGCGACGATCGGCCACCACGCCCGCGTCGCGGCGATCGCCGACGCGGTCGCGCTCGAGCTCGGGCTGCCGTCCGAGACGCGCGACGCGCTGCGCACGGCCGCGCTCGTGCACGACGTCGGTCTCGCCGGCGTCGCCGCGACGCCCGACGCGTACATCGCCGACATCGAGCATCCCACCATCGGCGCCGGCATGCTCGAGGCGCTGCCGCTCGCGCCCGGCGTGGTCGAGGCGGTCGAGGGCCACCACGAGTGGTTCGACGGCTGGGGGTTCCCGCGCGGGTCGCGCGGCGACCAGCTGCATCCGCTCGCGCGCGTCCTCGCTCTCGCCGAGTTCGCCGTCGAGGCCGCCGGCGGCGACGCGGTGCAGCCCCCGTGGCCGCCTGCGCGGCTTGCGAACGAGATCCGGGAGCGCCGCGGCTCGCAGTTCGACCCGGAGGTAGCCGACGCCGCCGTGAGACTTCTCGACGGCGGCCGGATGCCCGATCATACGAGCGGAGGGAGCGCATGGAGTACGTGACGAGACGTGAAGCGGGCGCCACCGTCGTCGGGCTCTCCGGCGACGTCGACGTCGGCGGCGCGCAGCAGCTGCGCGAGGTCCTGGCCGACGCGCTCGCCGAGGGGGCGGTCGTCGTCGACCTGAGCGACGTTCGCTTCATCGACAGCGCCGGCATCGGCCTGCTCGTGACGGCGCATCGGCGAGCCGACGAACAGGGGACGACCTTCTCCGTCGCCGCGCCGAGCGAAGGGGCCCAGCGCGTGCTCTCGCTCACGCGCACCGATCGTCTGCTCGTCGTCCACCCGACGGTCGAGGCGGCGGTCGCCGCGCTCGGCGGGTGACCGATCCGGTACCGCATCTCGTCCTGCCGAGCACGTACGACTCGCTCGCGGAGGCGCGGGAGTGGGTCGCCGGCCACGCGCGTGCCGCCGGCTTCGACGGCCGCGACGTGCTCGACCTCGAGCTCGTCGTCACCGAGGCCGTCTCCAACGTCGTGCGCCACGCCTACGGCGGCGAGCCGGGCCGCGACGTGGAGCTCGACGCGCAGACGGAGCCGGGATTCATCGTGCTCCGCATCACGGACCACGGCGAACCGTTCACCGGAACGCGTGCGGTGGCGCCCGACGGCTCGCGAGGATACGGTCTCGGCCTCATCGAGCAGCTCGTCGACTCGATGACGCGTTCGGCCGTTGAGGGAAGCAACACTTTGGAGCTCGTCAAGCATCGACCGGGAGGATCGTCGTGAACGACGTTTGTCTTGTGCTCGAGGGGACGTATCCGAAGCTCGTCGGCGGCGTCTCGACGTGGGTCCACGACCTGACGACCGCGCTGCCGGACGTTCGCTTCGCCGTCGCGCGCATCGCGTCCGAGGACGAGCCCGCGCGTGCGTGCGAGTACGCGCCGCCCGCGAACGTGACCGTCGCCCAGGCGGCCGACGGGCTTCCGCCGGCGCGCGCATACCACGCGCTCTCCACCGGCCTCGCCGGCGAGACCGCCCGTCTCGCCGCGCGCTCGGCCGGCGTCCCGTTCCTGCTCACCGAGCACGGCCTCGCCTGGCACGAGGCGGCGCTGGGCCTGCCGGCTGCGTATCAGTACAACCCGGAGCTGCGCGCCGACGCGCACCTCGAGCTCGCCCGTCGCGCCTACGCGGAGGCGGCCGCGGTCGTCACCGTGTGCGCGCACAACGCGCGCGCGCAGCGCGGTCTGGGCGCGCGTCCGCTCGTCATCGAGAACGCCGCCGACGCTGCCGAGGTAACGCGCATTCGCGACGGCATCCCGCGCGTCGGCCTCGTCGCGCGCGTGACGCCGGTGAAGGACGTGCTCACGTTCGTCCGCGCGTGCGCGCTCGTCGCCGGCGAGATCCCGGAGGCGGAGTTCGTCGTCATCGGCCCGCTCGACCACGACGCGTCGTACGCGGAGCGCTGCGTCGAGCTCTCCCGCCGGCTCGGTGTCGCCGTCACGTTCACCGGCGAGGCCTCGCCGCGCGCTTGGCTGCCGAAGCTCGACGTCGTCGCGCTCACGAGCGTGAGCGAGGCGCAGCCGCTGGCGCTGCTCGAGGCGATGGGCGCGGGGCTCCCCGTCGTCGCCACCGACGTGGGCGGATGCCGCGAGCTCGTCACGGGCGCCGGGCTCGTCGTGCCGCCGGCGTCGCCGGCCGCGACCGCGGGCGCGATCGTCACGCTCATGCGCGACCCCGGCCTGCGGCGGAGGATGGGCGCGGCCGGACGCGGGCGTGTGCTCGCGCGGCACCGGCCGGAGCTGCTCGCCGACCGGTACCGGCGGCTGTACGAGGAGCACGCCTGGGCGTGAGGCGCGACCGGGCGTGACCACCGCCCTCCTCACCACCGAAGGCACGTATCCGTTCGAAGGCGGGGGCGTGAGCGCCTGGTGCGACGTGCTCGTGCGCGAGCTGCCGGAGGTCGACTTCACCGTGCTCGCGATCACCGGGAGCAGCACGTCGCCGCTGCGCTGGGACCCGCCGCCGAACGTCCGCGTCGTCCGCGTCCCGCTCTGGGAAGCCGGAGACCCGACGACGCTGCTCGAGCCGGGCGTGCCGCTGCGGGACCGGATCCGCTCGACGACGGACGCCGTCGTCGAGGAGGAGTTCGTGCCGCCGTTTCGCCGCGTCCTGCGCGGGATGCAGGACCCAGCCGCCCTCGACGGCTCCGCCGTGCACCAGCTCGCGCGCTTCGCGCGCCGGCGACACTGGCCGACCGCGTGGCGCTCCCGGCCGGCGTGGCGCGCGTTCGTCGCCGAGGAGACGGTGTTCGCGCTCGCGCGCGAGGGCCAGCGGCCGTCCGTCTTCGACCTCTCCGAGGCGCTCCGGTCGCTGTACAACCTGCTGCTCCCGTTGGCCGCGCCGCTCGAGC
>JAFALP010000114.1 GCA_019234175.1 Actinomycetota bacterium
GCTCACCCTTGCAGCGCCGGCCGCCGCCCAGGCGCCGGCCGCCACCTACGTAGTGCTGGGTGCACAGGGGCCGGTCGCGCGGGCGGTGATTCCGGCCGGGACGACCGGCCTTGCACCTGCGTGCCCGGCGATCATGGTCGACGGCAATTCGCAGACCATGAGTTTGCGTGCCGAGCCGGATGCGAATTTTCCGATTTTGGTGTGCGAATTCGCCCTTGGCTCGGCAAAGAGCGCGAGCATCGGCGGCCAGCCGCTGCCGTTGCCGCCGGCCAAGAAGCTCAAGTCCGTGGCCGTCTTCGGCGACACCGGTTGCCGACTCAAGGCCGACAAGAACGCAGCGCTTGCCGCGCGCGATACCGACGAGGCCGATGAAGTCGACGAGAACGGCAAGTTCCAGGATTGCAACAACACGGACGATTGGCCGTTCGCCCCCATGAGCGAAACGATCGCCGAGGCGAAGCCCGACCTCGTCCTCCTCGACGTGATGATGCCGCAGGTCGACGGCTGGGAGATGCTGCGGCGCATGCAGGAGCTGTACGGCGCGAGCGCGATTCCGGTCGTCATGTTCAGCGGCAAGGTCGACGAGCACTCCGAGTCGCAGGCGGCGACGCGGGGTGCACAGGGATTCGTCGGCAAGCCGTTCGACCTGCAGCAACTGATCGATCGGACAAAACAGCTCGCGCCCGTCTAATCCAGAGCCGAAGAGCTCGTCGGCGCGGCTACAGCTCTTCTGCTGCTCGCAGCAGCCCGGCGACGATCAGCAGCACCGACGCGATCAGGCTGATGAAGATGCCGATGCCGCGTCCCGCCGTTCCGTAGAACGTGTCGGGGACGGAGATGAGCCGGATGAGCACGAAGATCGTCGACAGCGATCCGAGCGCGATGAGGACGAGGCTCTCCGGGACGGTGGCGGGGAGCTCGATGCCCGCCTCGCGCAGCGCTTCGAGGATGAGCGTCCCGAGGCCGATGAAGAAGACGAGCTTGCCGAGCGCGCCCGTGTGCCAGCCGGTGACCGAGAGCGTGACGCCGTCGGACTGCGCGCCGGAGTACCAGTCCGTGAACGCGGAGATCGCGAGGACGAGGCCGGCGACCCACGCGAGCCGCTCGGCCCAGTAGCCGGGCGTGATCGCGCGCGGTGCAGTCCGGCGGCCGGGTCCGGTCTGCGCAGAAGGCGGCAGCATCGGCTCGGGTGTTTGCACAGGCGCAGTATGGGCACATCGAGCGGAGGGTGAGCGAGGGAGCGGGTGGATGGGCCGAGCTGGTCGTCGTCGACGACGGCTACGTGGCGTTCCTCGCAGCGGGCGAGCAGGCCGAGGGCGACTTCCGCTGCAGCGGCTGCGGCTACGGCGTCAGCATCCATCGCGCGCTTCCCGTGTGCCCCATGTGCGGCGGCGTCACGTGGGAACAGCCGCCGCCGCGGCTGAACTAGCTACAGCCCGAAAAGTCGCTGGACTTCGTGCCAGCTGCCGAGGACGAAGGCGACGGCGAGGGCGATGAGCACCGCCACGAGGATGTAGAAGCGGTACCTGGCGAGGCGGGTCTCGACGCGCCGGTTGTCCCGCACCTGGCGCTGCGCGCGGTGGTAGCGGTACCGGAGCTCGACCGGGGTCGGCTCGGGCGCGTCCATGCGGTGGGCGGGCTGGGCCACGACCCGGAATTGTAAAGGGGTTGCGCCTGCGGCGATACTTCCACCGGGGGCCGGTACATGACCGTCCAGGCCGAATCGGAAGCTGCACCCGCCGCGCCGGGCATCGCCATCGACGCGTTGTCGGCGCTCGCCCGCGCCGCCGCCCAGGCCGCGCGGCGGCCCTCCGTCGACCGTGCCCTCCAGGACGTGGCCGCCGGGGCGCATCTGGGGACGGGCTCCGAGGCCGCCGTCATCCGCCTGCACGACCCCGCCACCGGCCGGCTCGAGGCGGTCGCGGTCGCCGGGCCGGCGCCGCTCGAGGCCGAGCTGCACGGGGACGCGATCGCGGCCGAAGGGCTCACGGAGGATCGCGTCGAGCTCCTCGCCGACGCGCCGGCAGGCATT
>JAFALP010000133.1 GCA_019234175.1 Actinomycetota bacterium
CCCATCGCGGTCGACGTGTGCTCTCGAGTCACTCCCGCGCTCGTCGAGGCCCGCCCCGACCAGAGCGCTCGCTGCCACGTCCGCGCCCCGTCCCCCACCCTGCGAGAGGAAGCTCATGTCTGATCAGTCCCGCCGGTTTCCGTCCGACTTCGTCTGGGGGGCGGCGACCGCGTCGTATCAGCACGAGGGGGCGAGCAACGAGGACGGCCGCGGCGAGAGTGTCTGGGATCGCTTCTGCGCGACGCCCGGCAAGGTCCGAAACGGCGACTCGGGCGCGATCGCCTGCGACTTCTACCACCGCTACCGCGACGACATCGCGCTCATGCGCGAGCTCGGCATCGACGCGTTCCGCTTCTCGGTGGCGTGGCCGCGGATCCTCCCGAACGGCCGGGGCGCCGTGAACGACAAGGGGCTCGACTTCTACGACCGGCTCGTGGACGAGCTCCTCGGAAGCGGCATCGAGCCGTTCGTGACGCTCTTCCACTGGGACACGCCGCAGGTGCTCGAGGACGCCGGCGGCTGGCCGGCGCGCGCGACCGTGGACGCCTACGACGAGTACGTCGAGGCGGTGGCGGGCCGACTCGGTGACCGCATCAAGCACTGGATCACCCATAACGAGCCGTGGGTCGTCGCCTGGATCGGCTACGGCTGGGGCCATCATGCGCCCGGCCGGACGTCCGACGCCGACGCGCTCGCGACCGCGCATCACCTCCTGCTCTCGCACGGCCGCGCGGTCGAGATCCTGCGCGCCCTCTCGCCCGGCTCGGAGGTCGGCATCACGCTCAACCTCGACCACCCGTATGCCGCCAGCGACGCGCCCGAGGACGTCGCTGCCGCGCGGTGGGTCGACGGCATGCACAACCGCTGGTTCCTCGATCCGCTGTTCCGCGGCGAGTACCCGAGCGACATGCTCGAGGCGTTCCAGCCCACCATGCCCGCGATCGAGGACGGAGACATGCGCACGATCGGGGCGCCGATCGACTTCCTCGGCGTGAACAACTACACCTCGCCGCTCGTCGGCGCCGACGCGAACGGCGGCCGGTCGCGGTTCTTCCATCGTGAGGACGTCGACCGCACCGACATGGGTTGGGAAGTCGTTCCCGAGGGCCTGCACGACATGCTCGTGCGGGTGCAGCGCGACTACGACCCGCCGGCGATCTACGTCACCGAGAACGGCGCCGCTTTCGCCGACGTGCGCGGTCACGACGGCGCCGTGCTCGACCCGGAGCGCCAGGCGTACCTCGCGGAGTACATCGACGCGGCGGGCCGGGCGATCGACCAGGGCGTCGCGCTCCGCGGCTACTTCGCGTGGTCGCTGATGGACAACTTCGAGTGGGCGTGGGGCTACTGGAAGCGCTTCGGCATCGTCTACGTCGACTACGCGACGCTGGAGCGCGTGCCGAAGGGCAGCTTCTACTGGTACCGCGACTTCATCGAATCGTCCCGCGCGCAGGCGGACGAGGCAGCCGCCTAGGGCTCGACGATCGTCGTGAGGAGCCCGGTGCGCACGTCGTACACGTGCCCGGACACGGCGATGCGCGAGGAGACGCGCGGATCGGACGCGATCCGCTCGACGTCGGCGCGGACGGACTCGGCCGGGTCGAGCACCGGCAGCTCGGCGAGCGCGTCCTCGGCGTAGCCGGTGCGGTGCGCGAAATCGCGGCGCACCGACTCGTCGGCGAGAAGCGCGCTGCCGCACTCCGTGTGGTGGATGACGGCGACCTCGAACGCCGGCCCTTCCGGGGCCCACTCCTCCAGCAGGTAGCTGAAGATGGCGAGGTCCTGCACGACCCCAGGCGTCGCGCGGCCCCCGACCGTGCGCGCGACGATGGCGTCGCCGAAGCGGAGACCGAGGAACTCCGCCGGATCGACGCGCGAGTCGACGCACGTGACGATGAACAGCCCCGCATGCGGCAGGACCGGCAGGGACGGCGCGTTCTCCCGCACGTCGGAGGCGGCGAAGGCACGGTTGCGCTCGAGCAACGAGGCGATGCGGCTGCTCACGTCCGGGGTCAGCCGCGATTTCTGTTTCGGTTCCGGTTGCGCTGCCGCCCGTCGGCGATGCCGCCGGGACCGCCGCGCGCCAAGACGTAGACCACGGAGAGCAGGATGCCTCCGACGACCGCGATCCAAACGACCTTGTGGGCGAAGACGCCGATCAACGGCACCTCCCCCAGAAAGGGGGGTCCCGCAGCGCGGCCGCGCCGATTCATAGGAGATGGACGCGAGAGACGGCACGCGCGCCGGCAGGTCCCTCCCCGCGCTCGACGGCGTGCGGGGCATCGCCATCCTGCTCGTCTTCGCCTACCACGCCATCGCCTACCCGGGGTACTGGTTCCTCGGCGGCGGCTTCCTCGGCGTCGATCTCTTCTTCGTGCTGAGCGGGTTCCTCATCACCATGCTCCTCGTGCGCGAGTGGGACCGCCACGGCGGGATCTCGCTGCCGCGGTTCTACTCCCGCCGTGCGCTCCGCCTGCTCCCCGCGCTCGCCGTCCTGCTCGCGGGATACGCGGTCCTGACGACGGCGTTCGACGGAGCCTCCACGTTGTGGGTGCCGCTGGCACTGAGCGCGGGGTACGTCTCCAACGTCGCGCAGGGATGGTTCGGCTACGGCATGCCGTCGCGGATCCGGCAGCTGTGGTCGCTCGCGACGGAGGAGCAGTTCTATCTCCTCTGGCCCGCACTGCTGATCGTCGTCCTCCGCTTCGGACGCGGGCGCACGCGGCCGCTCGTCCTCGTCGCCGCCGGGCTCGCAGCGGCCTCGGCGGCCACGTGCCTCGGGATGGCGCTCGCGGGCGTGAACTACCTCCACCTGTACTTCGCTCCCGAGACGACCTTCGACGAGCTCTTCGTCGGGTGCCTGTTCGGGATCTGGTTCGCGCGCGGCGGCCCTCACGTGCTCGAGCGGTTTCGCCGTCCGGCCACGTTCGTGAGCTGCGCGTTCATCGCGTGGGCCGCGTGGTCGATGAACACGTGGGCAGACCCGAGGCTCTACCGCTACGTGACGCTGCTCTTCGCGCTCGCGTGCGGCGTCGTCATCTACTCGGCCGCCTCGGCGCCGGCGTCGCCGCTCGCGCGCGGCCTCTCGGCGCCGTCGCTCCGCTACTTCGGACGGATCTCCTACGCGCTCTACCTCTGGCATCCGCTCGTGTTCTGGGCGCTGCCCCTGGCGGTCGGCGGCCTGCTCGGTTCGCGCATGGTGGCGATGGTGCTCGCTGTGATCGTCGCCGAGCTCTCGACCCGCTTCGTGGAGCAGCCGTTCCTCCGGCTGAAGGACCGCCCGCGTCACCGTGCGTCGTCGCGGGCGCGCGACGCGGCCGGCGCAGCCGTCGCCTGATCGCGCCGCGGCTACGCGGTGGTCTGCGCGAGCAGCTCGGACGGTCGCGTCGCCCCCACGAAACCGAGGGCGCTGCTGAGCTCGGCGAGCGGCGCCAGCTCGATCACGGCGCCCGTGTGCGGCGCCTGGATCAGCTCGCCGTCGCCGATGTAGATGGCGACGTGACCGGGCCCGTCGGCGTGCGGCTCGAAGAACACGAGATCACCGGCCTCGAGCCGGCTCGGGGCGATGCGCGGCGTGGTGACGAACTGCGTCGCCGCATAGTGCGCGAGCGGCAGGCCGAGCTGCGCGTAGACGAACTCGACGAAGCCGGAGCAGTCGAAGCCCGACTGCGGCGTGCTTCCGCCCCAGAGATACCGAACGCCGAGATAGTGCTCGGCGACGGCGACGGCGTCCCAACCGAGCGGGTCGCTGGTGGAGGTATTCGTCGTCGTGGGAAGCTGGACCGGCTGCAGGGCAGCATGCAGGCGTCGGATGGCCGCGGCGAGACCGGCCACACGCGTCGCTGCGGCGGTCACGTCGACCTGCAGCGCGCCGACGGTGTCGTCGTACTGAAAGGGGTCGGTGGCGCCGACGAGCTTCGCGCGCGCCGCGCGGAGGCGCGCTTCGAGGGCCCGCTGCCTCCGCTGGTCCTGCCCGAGCGCGTGCCGGTCGGCGTCCATCTGCCGCGCGATCGCCGCATCGAGCGACGGTTGCGCGGCCGTCGTCGGGCCCACGGCGAGCGCGGAGCCCGCGGATGCGCACAGGACCGCAGCGAGGCCGAGGATGACGAGAACGCGCCGCATCGGGTTCCCATCGGCAGTGCGAACGGGTTCCTTGACCGAGCGCTACGTCGCGGGCGAGAGCCGCGGCAGCAACTGGATGAGCAGCGCTCGCATCCGCTCGACGGACGCGGCCGCGGTCTCGAGCACCTCTGCGTGGTCGAGCCGGCCGCCGAGCCCCGCCGCGCGGTTCGTGACGAGCGAGATGCCGAGGACTTCCATCCCCGCCGCGTGCGCGGCGATCGCCTCGAGGACCGTCGACATGCCGACGATGTCGGCGCCCAGCGTCTTGTACGCGCGGATCTCGGCCGGCGTCTCGTAGTTCGGGCCCCAGTAGCCGGCGTAGACGGCCGAGGGCAGCGCCGGATCGATGTCCCGACAGATCTCGCGCAGCCGCGCGGAGTAGAGATCCGTGAGGTCGACGAAGTTCGCGCCCACGAGCGGCGACTCGCCGGTGAGATTGACGTGGTCCGAGATGAGCACGATGTCGCCTGGCGCGAGCTCGTCGGCGATGCCGCCGCTCGCGCTCGTGAGCACGACAGCGCGGCAGCCTGCAGCCGCCGCGGTGCGCACGGCGTGCGCGACGAGGTCGACGTCGCGCGACTCGTAGAAGTGCGACCGGCCGGTGAACGCGAGGACCTTCACGTCGCCGGCCCGCAGCGAGCGCAGGCTCGCGCCGTGCCCGACCGCGGTCGGCGCGGCGAAGCCGGGAAGCGACGCGAGCGGAACGTCGCCGCCGACCTGGTCGAGGTCCGAGACGGCGTCGACCCACCCCGACCCGAGGACGATGGCGACGTCGTGCGAGGCCACGCCGGTTGCGGCGGCGACGGCGTCGGCTGCGGCGCGGGCGTCGCGCATCAGGCGCACGAGTCTAGTGCGTCCGATGCGCGACGCTCGCGTCGGTCAGACGAGCTGATGCCAGCTGGTCTCCGAGAGCTCCACGTCGTAATGGCGCGCGGCCTTCTGGATGTTCTCGAACGCGAGCGCGCGATCGTCGTCCGACACGTCCTCGACCTGGTTGAAGCGTGCCACCGCGTTGCGCACGTGCTCGGCGTCGGTGAGCGGCTCCTTCCGCTGCTTCGGGAACGCGTAGACGCTGTCGGGGAGATCGCTCTGCGTGGTGAGCTCGCCGTGCTTCTCGTGCGGCTCCCAGGTTGCCTTCGGCGCCATGGTTCTCCTTTCCGAGGGACGTCGCACGGGTACCCCGAGCAGGCCCGGGGAAACCGGGCCTATTCGATCGGGATGACGATGTCCGTCTCGAAGTGCTCGGGATCGGTGTCCATCGGCCCGACGCGGTAGATCTCGAGCGGAACGGCGCGCGCGGCGTGCCCGTGCTCGGTCACCCACGCCCACGTCTCCGTCCACGCATCCCCCAGCCCCTCGTACGGCCCGACGTACGTGGTCGTCACCGCGCGGCCTCCGTCGAACGAGCGCGACGAGGCGCCGTTGCCGGACACGGGGACGCCGGCGACGACCTTCATGTCGTCGGGGTCGAACTCCTGCGACGTGTACGCGGCGAAGACGGGTCCTGCCGGCTGCAGCCCGTCCCGCTCCACCTGCGCGAACAGCTGCTCGTAGGCAGCCGGAAGGTCGTGGCCGATTCGCGCGAGCGACGTGTCGAGCTCGACGGTGAGCCCGGTGACCGGTGCGACGTCGCGTACTTCGATGGGCGTCAGCATCGTGGTGCCTCCGTTCTTGAACGAGTTGAGCAGAAGGAGCGCCCGTTCGCCGTCGGCGACGCGCCGCTCCAGCCGCTCGCGGTGCTGCGCCAGCAGCCGCGGGACGGCGGTGCGGTCGGCGATGGCGAGCTTCACGTCGTCGAGCGGCATGTCCATCTCACGCAGAAGGCGGATGCTGCCCGCCGCTGCCGCCTGCGAGAGCGCGTAGTAGCGGTAGCCCGTGTCCGCGTCGACGCGCGCCGGGGTCAGCAGGCCGAGCTTGTCGTACAGCCTCAGCGCGCGAACCGTCAGCCGCGTCAGGACGGAGAACCTGCCGATCGGGACGTAGCGATCTTCTGCCATGGCGCGACTCAGTCTGGACCCTGCCCCACGGTCAGAGTCAAGACCGAAAGGTACGGTGCAGCCGTGGAGCTCGTCCGCGTCGAGCAGCTCGTCAAGCGCTACCCGAAGGCGCAGGTGAACGCCGTCGACGGGGTCTCGTTCGAGATCGAGGCGGGCGAGGTCTTCGGCCTGCTCGGCCCCAACGGCGCCGGGAAGACGACCACGGTCGGCGTGCTCACGACGCGCGTGCGGCCGACGGAGGGCCACGCCTCCATCGACGGGATCGACGTCGTCGCCGACCCGGTCGGGGTGCGCGCCCAGCTCGCCGTCGTCCCACAGCGCAGCAACCTCGACCGCGCCATCTCGATCCGCGACAACCTCGTCTTCCATGCCGCCTACCACGGCGTGCCGGCAAAGGTCCGGGAGACGCGCGCCGACGAGCTCCTCGAGCAGTTCGGCCTCGCCGACCGGTCGAGCGAGAAGCCGGACTTCTTCTCCGGCGGCCAGTCGCAGCGCGTCATGATCGCGCGCGCGCTCATGCACAGGCCGAAGGTGCTCTTCCTCGACGAGCCGACCACGGGTCTCGATCCCGCCGCCCGCCTCTTCGTCTGGGACCGCCTGCGCGAGCTCCGCGACGCAGGTGTCACGCTCCTGCTGACGACGCACGACATGCACGAGGCGGCAGCGCTCTCGCATCGCGTCGGGATCATGGACCGCGGCAAGCTGCTCGCACTCGACACGCCCGAGGCGTTGATGCGCTCGCTCGCGGGCGAGACGACGCTCGAGCTCGCGGCCGACCAGCCTGCCGACGGGACGCTCGTCGACGCGCTCGCGGCGCTTCCCGGCGTCGAGCGCGTCGAGCAGCTGCAGGGATCGCCCGAGGACGGCGACGCCTTCCGCGTCCGTCTCTATCTCAGCGGAGATGCAGCGCCGCTCGTTGCGCCCGCGGCCGCGGTGCTCGGCGAGCAGGGCCTCGCCCTGAACGACGTCCGCCTGGGGACGGCGACGCTCGAGGACGTCTTCATCGACCTCACCGGCCGGAGCCTGCGTTGAGCGCAGCGGCGGTCCAGCTCGATCCGATCAGCCGCGGCGAGGTCTTCCTCGCCGTCCTCCGTCGCGACGTGTACGTCACGTGGAAGGAGCTGCCGGCGTTCCTCGCGCAGGTCATCCTCCAGCCGCTCTTCCTGCTCTTCGTGTTCGGCAAGGTGCTCGGCAGCCTCGGCTACACGCAGCACGGCTATGCCGACCTCCTCTTCCCCGGGCTGCTCGGGCTCACCGTCGTGCTCACGTCGATCCAGGCGCTCGCGTTCCCGCTCGTCGCCGAGTTCGGCTGGACGCGCGAGATCGAGGACCGCCTGCCCGCACCGATGCCGACGAGCTACGTCGCCGCCGAGAAAGTCCTGTTCGCCATGTTGCGCGCCTTCGTGGCGACGCTGATCATGATCCCGATCGGCTACGCGATCCTCGGCCACGTTCCGTGGCAGTGGAAGAACGTCGGCTGGTTCGTGGCGGCGCTCGTCCTCGGGGCGCTCGTCGGCGCCGGAATCGGCCTTCTGATCGGCACGCTCGTGCAGCCGCAGCGGATCAACATCGTCTTCTCGCTCGTCTTCACGCCGCTGCTCTTCACAGGCTGCACGCAGTATCCCTGGCCGTCGCTCGCGCGCCTGCGCTGGTTCCAGGTCATCACCGCCGGCAACCCGATGACGTACGTGAGCGAGATGATGCGCGGCGCGCTGACGCCGGCGGTGCCGCACATCCAGCCGTGGATCTGCCTGGTGGTCGCGCTCGGCGCGATCATTCTCCTCATGACCGTCGGCGTGCGCGGCTTCTACCGGCGGGCGATCGACTGACCCTCATCGCCCCGCGTTGGCGATCGACTCCCTGACCTTCTCCGGCGTGAGCCAGCCGTGCGACGCCGGCAGGCAGGCGGTCACGATCCGAAGCACGGCCGGAGAGTGGACGTCGATGCCCTGGGCGATCACCATCTCCACGGACAACTGGCCCTGACCGTTCGGATCGGGGAAGTTCGCCAGCCCGTGGCTGCGCATGCAGCGTGCGAACGACAGCTCGGCGGCGATCTGCTGGCGGCTGGGCGGCGCCTGCTGCGAGCCGTTCCCGGTCGGGAGGAGGTGTGTGCACGCGCGGAGCGCCGACATGACGCGAGGCCCGGTGCCGAGATTGCGCACGGTCAGCTTCGGGTTTCCGTCGGCGTAGCCCTGCGGGTCGGGGAAGCTCGCCACTCCGTTGGACCGCATGCACTGCGAGAAGGCGAGCAGCGCCCCGCTGCTGCTCGCCGTCGCGGTTGCTGTCGTCGTCGATCCGACCTGCGCGATGCTCGCGCCGTTCTTCCCGCCCCCGCATCCGGCCGCGAGAAGGACGCAGGCCGCCGTGCAACAGATGAGGATGATCGTCTTCATACGGTTCGCAACGCCTCCGTCGGTGACATGCGCGCGGCGCGAATCGCCGGGAGAAGTCCCGCGAGCGCACCGATGAGGAGCGCGGCCGCGAGACCCCCCGCCCACGCGCTGGTGGGAATGGACACCTGCCAGTGCTTTGTCAGGGAGTAGACGACAGTGGAGGCGACGCCGGCGAGCACGCCGACAGCGCCGCCGACGAGGGCGAGCAGAATCGCCTCGGACAGGAACTGCGTGCGGATCGCGCCCTTCGTCGCCCCGAGCGACCTCCGCAGCCCGATCTCGGAGCGGCGCTCGAGGACGCCGATCAACATGATGTTGCCGACGCCGACGGCGCCGACGAGGAGCGAGACCGCGCCGAGGCCGAGGAAGAGGCTGTTCAGCGCGCCCTGCGCGTCTGCCCGCGCGGTCAGCGCGGCCGAGGGTTGGCTGACGTCGACCTCGTTCGGCGACTCCGGGTTCGCGGTCGGTCCGAGCACCGACTGCACGGCGGCGGTCTGGCTCGTCACCGACCGGACATAGATCGTCGTCGGGTGCCCGTCGAAGCCGAGGTACTTCTCGGCAGCGGGAAAGCCGACGAGCACGCTCGCGTCGATCTCGGGGGCGAGAGGCGCCGAGTTGAGGATGCCGGCGAGGTAGAACCACATGCCGCCGAGCCAGATGCGCTCGCCCGGATAGAGACGGTCGATGCCGAGGCGCTGCGCCGCCGCGTAGCCGAGGACCGCGACGGGCTCGCGCTCTGTCGCGGCGTTGAGATAGCTGCCGGCGGCGACGGTGGCGCCGACCGTCTTCGGCAGGCCGAGACTCGCCGCCTGCACCGAGAGCGCATTCGTGTTCACGGCCGGGATGAGCGGGCTCCGGTAGACGTCCGCGTTCGTCGAGCCCGTGTACTGCACCTGCTGCACGGGGCCGATCCGCGCGATCATCCCCGGCGCGGCGAGCGGGAGCTCGGCGTTCTGGCCGAAGAGCGTCTGCCCGTTCGTGACCGTGAGCAGATTGGTCCCGAGCTTGTCGATCTCGGAGAGCAGGCCGGCCTGCGACGAGGACGACAGGCCGAGCACGGCGACGATCGCGGCGACGCCGATCGCAATCCCGAGCGCCGAGAGCGCCGCACGCATGCGTCGCGTGCGCAGCCCGACGCTGGCGACGCGAGCGAGGTCCGAGAGCCGCAGCCGCGGAGATTCGAGGGCGACGCTCGTCATCGGGGAAGTACGACGAGCGCAAACGCCGTGCCCCGCTCCGTCCCGCGCACCGACACAATGACGTCGAAGCCTCCGGCTGCGTCCCCGGCGGTGAAGGGCGGCGCGACGGCGATCCCCCTCGCGTTCGTCGCGACGCGCGCCGTGCGACTCGTGTGCCTGCGGATCGCGAACCGCCCGGTCACGCCCTTCGCGGGCGCCCGGAACACCACGACGGCTCCATCGACGGGATTGCCGTCCTTGTCGAGGACCGTCACCGCGAGCGGGATGCCGAATCGGGTACCGGCGAGAGTGGACGACCCCGACGCCGCGCCGGCGTTCACCGTGGAGGCGATCGCCGCGCGATTCATCAGTGTGAATGCGAGCGGCTCCGCGCCGGCCGCGGCGGCAGTGGCCGTGAAGGTCCCCGCAACCCTGTTCGCGACGAGCGCCGGCGAGCTCGCGCGGCCCTCCTCATCGGTGAGCGCCGTCGCCTGCGTGCCGCCGCCGACGAACGTCGCGCCCGCACCGCTCGCGGAGGCGGCGATGGCGAACGTGACGGTCGCGCCTTCCACCGGCGATCCCGTCGCGTCGACGATGCGCGCCTGCAGACGATCGCGATAGGTCGTGTCGACCGTCGCCACCGGATCGGTCGGGCTCACGGTCGAGACGGTCATCGCGGCGGCGTGGTTGTCGAGAGGGAACATCGCCACGCCGGCGACGCCGCTCGTCGAGGCCGTCGCGCTGAACCGTCCGGGAGCGCCGTTCGCGAGAAGCGGAGGCGAGGTGGCCACTCCGTCGGCATTCGTGACGGCGGTCGAGCCCATGCCCAGGAAGGCGGCGCCGGCGCCGGTCACGCCGGGGACAACGGCGAAGCTCACCGTCGCACCCTGGACGGGAGCGCCGTTCGCATCCGTGACGAGAGCCTGGAGCGGCTGCGCGTACTCCGTGTTCACGGCGGCCTCCTCGGTGGTC
>JAFALP010000184.1 GCA_019234175.1 Actinomycetota bacterium
TCGCCCAGACGAGGAGCGGCATGCGCCAGAACGTCATGCCCGGCGCGCGCATGGTGATGATCGTGACCAGGAAGTTGAGCGCGGTCATGATCGACGACGCTCCCGCCCACTGGACGCCCTGGTTGAAGAACACGGCGCCGAGCGGCTGGTGCGTCGAGCAGAGCGGCGCGTAGCCCGTCCATCCGCACGCGAACGCGCCGCCGGGGACGACGAAGGAGGCGAGCATCATGATCCCGGCGATCGGGAGCAGCCAGAACGAGAGCGCGTTCAGCCGCGGGAACGCCATGTCGGGCGCGCCGAGCATGAGCGGCACGGCGAAGTTCGCCAGGCCGGCGAAGGCCGGGATGACGAAGAGGAAGATCATCAGCGACGCGTGGACGGAGAAGAGCCCGTTGTACGTCTGCGGGTCGAACAGGTGGTTGCCCGGCCGGGCCAGCTGGACGCGGACGAGCATGGCGAGGAAGCCGCCCGCCATGAAGAAGAAGATCGTCGTCACCAGGTACTGGACGCCGATCACCTTGTGGTCGGTGTTCACCCGGAAGTAGTCGCGCCAGGTGCGCGCGCCGTGCCCCGAGTGGTCCTCCGCCCGGGTCGGGAACCCGAGCGCGTAGTACGCCCAGTAGTCGAACGCCCCGATGCCGGCGAGGAAGCCGAGCGGCGCCGCCACGAGGAGCGACACCAGGGTGATGTCCTCCATCTTGAAGAGCGGCTGCCAGCCGCCCCACCAGCGGAAGAGGATGACGAGGCCGAAGCCGATGGCGCCGAAGAGGCAGAACATCCACGCGGCGCGGACGAAGCCGGCGCGAAGGAGGAGGCGCCACCAGAGCGGGCGGTTGCCGCCGCTCGGTGCTGCCGCGTGCGGGTGGCGCTCGTCGAAGGTCGCTGCCGTCATTTGGCCGAGTTCACGAGGTAGGTCACGAGCGCGTCGAGCTGCTGCTTCGTCAGGGACTTGCCGAAGGTCTGGGGCATCACGTTCCTCGGGTAGCCGGGCTGGATGTAGGCGTTCGGGTTGACGATCGACGTGGTGATGAACGACTGGAGCGGCTGGTGCGCCTGCGCCGCGTACTGCTTGAGCTTGTCGAGGTCGGGGCCGACCGTCCCCTTCGCCTTCGCCGCGGTCAGCGTGTGGCAGGCGGCGCAGCCGTTGTCGGTGAACACGGTGAGGCCGGCGACGGACGGGTTCGGCGAGCCGATCGCCTTCGACTGGCTCTTGAGCCACTTGTCGAACGCGGCCGGCTCCATCACCACCGCTGTCGTGCGCATGGTGGCGTGGCCGAGGCCGCAGAGCTCATGACAGATGACCGGGTAGGTGCCGTCCTTGTCCGGCGTGATCACGAGCTTCGTCGTGATCCCGGGCACGATGTCCTGCGTCAGCCGGAACTGCGGGACGAAGAACGAGTGGATGACGTCCTTCGACTGCATGTACAGCTCGACCTCGCGGTTCTTCGGGAGCATGAGGGTGGACGAGCTGAGGTTGTTCGCCTCCGGGTAGTTGAACGTCCACGCGAACTGCTGGGCGGTGACGTTGATGCGCATGACGTTGCTCGCCACGGCGCCGTTCCGGGAGAGGACGATCGCGCTCGTGATGCCGATGGCGGTCACGAGGATGGTCGGGATGACCGTCCAGGCGATCTCGAGGCCGGTGTGGCCGTGGATCGGCGGGCCGTCGGAGGTGTCGTCGGGGGCGGCCCGGAAGCGCCAGACCGAATAGATCATCACCGCGGAGACGATGGCGAAGATGACGATGCAGATCGTCACCACGAACCAGAACTCGAAGTCCGTCCTTCCGGCCTGCCGTGAGGCGTCCGGAGGCAGCCAGGGGATGAGGAGCGCCACCGCGGCGGCGATTCCGCCGGCGATGAGGCCGATGACGACGAGCGCTGCGACCGAGCCCCTGCGCATCCGTGTCGGAGCCTAGACGAAAGCGTTGTGAATCTCAGGCCGAACCCTGGGCGGCCACTTCTGCGTTTCTTGACTGCCCCTCAGGGCGACCCCGAAAGGAGGAACGCATGGGTCTTGGAGTTGGAATCCTGCTTGCCGCGGTCGGCGCGGTGCTCGCGTTCGCCGTGAACGCGACCGTGTCGGGCGTGAACATCCATGCCGTCGGCTGGATCCTGCTGATCGTCGGGATCGTCGGGATCGTGCTCTCGATGATCTTCTGGTCCTCGTGGGCCGGCCCCGGCTACTTCACGCAGACGCGCCGCCGCACCTACATCGACGAAGGGCCTCCTCCGTACTAGAGGCCGTTCTCGCGGCGGGGGCCTCGGGGCCCCCGCCGCATCAGTCCCAGAAGCCTGAGACCACGTCGGCGTCGCCGTCGACGTGCGGGCCGAAGACGAGGACATCCAGGCCATCGGGGCCCGCCTCGAAACGGCGGGTGATCCCCGGGCCGACGCGCACGAGGTCGAACGGGGCGAGGTCGACGAGGTCGTCGTCGAGCTTCACGCGGCCGGAGCCGGCGAGGACGAGGTAGACCTCCTCGGCCGTCTCGTGCCGGTGGGCGAACGCCTCCTTCCGGGAGGGCTTCACCTTGAGGTAGTTCATGCCGGTCTGCTCGGCGCCGATCTCGGAGCGGGCGAACCGGGCCTCCTGCGACTCGGTGAGCCCGAACTTGACGGCCGAGTCCTCCACGTCGTTCAGGTTCTTCTTCGCATAGCTCATAGGTGGGCCGTGCAGGGATCGAACCTGCGACCTTGGGATTAAGAGTCCCCTGCTCTACCAGCTGAGCTAACGGCCCGACGAGGGCGGAATTGTAGCCTCGCTCCTGTGAAGGTTCTGTCGGTCGTCGGCAACCGCCCGCAGTTCATCAAGTCCGGCCCCGTGTCGGTGGCGCTGCGCGACGCGGGCATCGACGAAGTGGTCGTGCACACGGGCCAGCACTGGGACCGCGAGCTGTCGGAGGTGTTCTTCGAGGAGCTCGGCCTCGATCAGCCGGCGTACCGGCTCGACCTGCACACGGCCGATCCGGAGGCGATGCGGCCGCGCATCGCCGAGGTGGTGGCGGGCGAGCGCCCCGACTGGCTGCTCGTGT
>JAFALP010000286.1 GCA_019234175.1 Actinomycetota bacterium
GGCCAGGGCCGGCTTGAGGATCGAGGCCGCGTCGATCGCGCCCTCGGCCGCGCCGGCACCGACGAGGTTGTGGAGCTCGTCGATGAACAGGACGATGTCGCCCCGCTGCTGGATCTCCTTCATGACCTTCTTCAGCCGCTCCTCGAACTCGCCGCGGTACTTCGAGCCGGCGACGAGGGCGGCGAGGTCGAGCGTGTAGATCTGCTTGTTCTTCAGCAGCTCCGGAACCTGGTTCGTGGCGATGCGCGCGGCGAGGCCCTCGACGACGGCGGTCTTCCCGACGCCCGGCTCGCCGATCAGCACAGGATTGTTCTTCGTCCGGCGCGACAGGATCTGCATGAGGCGCTCGATCTCCGTCTGGCGCCCGACGACGGGGTCGAGCTTGCCCTCGGCCGACTGCTTCGTCAGGTTGCGGCCGAACTGGTCGAGGAGCTTCGAGCTCTTGGACTTCTCGCCGGCGGGGCCGCTCGCGCCCGGGCCCTGGCGGCGGCCGGGGCCTGAGAGCATGCGGATGATCTCGTTGCGGATCTTCTCCGCGTCCGCGTCGAAGTCGAGCAGGATGCGCGCGGCGACGCCTTCGTTCTCGCGCACGAGGCCGAGCAGGATGTGCTCGGTGCCGATGTAGTTGTGCCCGAGGGAGAGCGCTTCGCGCAGCGCGAGCTCGAGGACCTTCTTTGCGCGCGGCGTGAACGGGATCTGACCGGTCGTGACCTCGTCGCCCTGGCCGACGATGCGCGCGACCTGGGCGCGCACCTCCTCGACCGTGATGTCGAGCGACTCCAGGACCCGCGCTGCGAGCCCCTCCTCCTCGCGAAGGAGGCCCAGCAGGATGTGCTCGGTGCCGATGTAGTTGTGCTTCAGCGCCCGCGCTTCGTCCTGGGCGAGGACGACGACCTGACGAGCCCGTTCAGTAAAGCGTTCGAACAAAATGCCTCGCTTCCCTTCTCGCTTGGAAGGCACATCGTAGCCGACCACCCCGTCGCCACCGAGCGGCCCAAGCGGTTTCCATCCGGTGAATCTGCCCTTTAGAGCAGCTCTGCGAACGTCTCTTCGATGAGCGCGTCGAAGCTCGACGGCAACGTGCCGTCGGGGCTCGCATATGCGCGCAGCGAATAGAGATACGACGTCCATTCCTGCAGCCGGTCGGGGAACTCCGGGCCGCGCTGTTCGACGAGCCGGTCGAGCGCGAGGACGTTCCAGCGTCCGCGCTGCTCCTCGGGGGGCGCCGGCGGCCCGACCGGCGGAGGAGGCGGCGGAAGCGGCTCGACGACTTGCACGGGCTCCGATGGCGGCGGGGGTGGCGGCGGCGGAGGCGGCGGCGGAGGCGGTGGCGGCTCGGGGGCGGGCACGAGGTGAACCGGCTCGGGCGCGGGCGGCGGCGGAGGAGGCGGCTGCAGCGTGACGGGCTCCGGCGGCGGCGGCGGCGGAAGCTGCGGCACGGGGGTCTGCGCCGCTTCGCGCTCGCGCACGGCGAGAGCGGCAGCGCGGCGCGCCAGCTCGAGCTCCCTCTGGGAGACGGTGGCGATCCGCTCCGCGACGGCCCGCTCGCGATCCTCGAGATCGGACGGGACAGCCGCCGCGGGCGCAGGCGCGAACTGCCGCTGCTGTGCGTCGAGCTCGGCGAACCTCCGGGTCACCGCAGCCTCGCGCGAGGCGAGATCGAGCTCGCGCGCGCGGTTCGCCTCGTCTGCGGCCGCGCGCTGCTCCATGATCGCGGCCTCGCGCGCCGCCAGCGACTGCTCCCACTCGGCGAGCTGCGCGACCCGCGCTTCCGCGGTCTGCGCGAACTCCGCTTCGTTCGCCGCCAGCTCGGCCTGGCGCTCGTCGAGGCGGCGCTCCTCCGCGTGCAGCCGCTCGAAGGTGCTGCTCAGCTGCTGCTCGACGTCCACGCCGCCGATCGAGGGGGCCTGCCGGCGGCGCTTCTCCTTCGGAGGCTTCGGCGGCTTCGGCTCGGCCGGCTCGACGTCGTCGGGCTCGGCCGCCGCCGCGGCGCCCCGCTGGCGCAGGAGCAGGAGGAGGAGCAAGAGCAGGAGCAGGAGAACGACGACCGCCGCGATCGGCACCAGATGGTGGTTCTTCGTCAGGAGCGAGGAGGCGAGGAGTGCCATGGTCGTCATTATCGTCGGCGGGGCGGGCTACCATCGAGCCTGCTTTGGGAAGCGCGCTCGTCACCGGTGGCGCCGGATTCATCG
>JAFALP010000342.1 GCA_019234175.1 Actinomycetota bacterium
ACGCATCTACACGTACCACCACGGCGGGCTCTGGGAGATCTACAACTCCATCTCCACGGCCGGCTCGGTGGTGATGACGATCGCGATCGCCGTGTTCCTGTTCAAAGTGTACCGCACGCACGTTCTCCGGCAGGGCGTCCGTGCCGGGAACGACCCGTGGCTCGCCGACACGCTCGAGTGGTACACGACGTCGCCGCCGCCCGAGCACAACTTCGACGAGGTCCCGTACGTGACGAGCGCGCGGCCGCTGCGCGACCTGCGGCTCAAGCTGGCGGAGGAATCGTGAGGACGACGATCGCACCGGGCCCGTGGCTGCGCACGTGCGCGCTGCTCGCGGCGGCGGGCGCAATCCTGGCGGTCGTGTCCGGCGCCGCGCATCTCGGCACCGCGCACCGCGTCGTGGCCGCGCTCGTCGCGCCGCCGCTCGCCGCGCTCCTCGCCGCCGCATGGCTCGCGCACCGCCGGCTCGTCCCGGCCGTGCTCGTCGCCGCCGCCCTCTTCGCGGGCGCGGCCGCCGTGCCCGGGAGCAGGGCGCACGACGTCCTCGCCGCGCTCTCACTCGCGGCGCTCGCCTCGGTGGGGGTCCAGAGCTTCCGCGGCGAGCCCGTGCCGTGGGGATCGTGGCGCGACTACGTCACGCTGACGAAGCCGCGCATCATGAGCCTGCTGCTCATCACCGGCGTGTGCGGGATGATCGCCGGCGCGCGCGGATGGCCGGGCACCGGGACGGCGATCGCGGCGACGGTGGGCCTCGCGCTCGCCTGCGGCGGCGCGAGCGCGCTCAACCACGTGCTCGACCGCGACATCGACCCGCTCATGGGCGAGCGCACGAAGCAGCGTCCGGTCGCGTCCGGCCGCGTGCCCGCGAGCCGCGCCCTCGAGTTCGGGCTCGCGCTCTCGGCGCTCTCCTTCGTCCTGCTCGCCGCCACGGTGAACCTGCTCACCGCCGTGCTCGCGCTCGTCGGGAACCTCTTCTACGTCCTCGTCTACACGCGCTGGCTGAAGCGGTCGACGCCGCAGAACATCGTCATCGGCGGCGCCGCGGGCGCCGTTCCGCCGCTTGTCGGCTGGACGGCGGCGACGGGCCACCTCGGCCTCGGTGCGTGGATCCTCTTCGCCATCGTGTTCGTCTGGACGCCGCCGCACTTCTGGGCGCTGGCGCTCCTCATCAAGGACAACTACGCGAACGCGAAGGTGCCGATGCTGCCGGTCGTGCGCGGCGAACGCGAGACGACACGGCAGATCGTCCTGTACTCGATCGTGCTCGTCGGCGTCACGCTGCTCCCGTGGGCGGCCGGCGCGGGCCTCGGGTACGTCGCCGCCGCGCTCGCCCTCGGGGCCGTGTTCGTCTGGCTCGCCGAGCGGCTGCGCCGCGACGCGACGCCCCGGCGGGCGGTCGTCCTCTTCCACTACTCGCTCCTGTACCTCGCGCTCCTGTTCGTGGCGCTCGCCCTCGACCTGGCCCTGTGATGGACGACGACCTCGCGCGCAGGAACAACCGCCTCGGCTGGCTCCTCTTCGGGGTCTTCGTCCTGCTCTTCGCAGGCGCCTTCGGCATCGCCTTCCTGTATCTGCACTTCGACTAGGCCTCAAGTCGAAGCCCGCTGACGCCGATCAGCGGCTTGATGAGCCGGACCCGCGCCCTCTTTGCGGCTGCCGCCGCCATGGCGGTCGCCGGCGTGCTCGCGGCGCCCGCCGCGGCCGGCCGGCCGACGTTCGACGCGGCGGTGACGACGTCGCACTTCGTCGTGCATTACGACACGAACGCCGCGCTCGCGAGCTACTCCACCCAGACCGACGCGGGGGACATCGCCGGATACGCCGAGGCGGCGTACTCGCTCTACACGTCCTGGGGCTACACCCCGCCGCCGAACAGCCCGGACGGGCACATCGACATCTACATCCAGGATCTGTCCGGCCCACCGGCCGAGGAAGCCATCTTCAACTGGGACACGCCGGCGACGTCGCCGGACACGGGCTACGTCCAGCTGGCGACGCCGACCCAGCTCAAGGGCTTCGGCACCAGCGCCGGCTACACCGTCCCGCAGGTCGAGCAGATCGAGACCTCGGCGGGCGTCTTCATGATGTTCGAGTTCGGGACGTGGGTCCCGCTCACGACGAGCGACCAGTGGCTCGCGCTCGGTGCCGCCCAGTGGGCGGGCATGGCGGCCAGCGGCTATCCGAACGCGGCCACCTCGATCGGCACTCCCGCGATCGCGCTCGACTGTCACGACGCCATCGGCGGGCACAACCCGTGCGATCCCACGGACTATCTCAACGGCGGCGACGCGCGGTGGGCGTTCTTCCAGCTGCTCGCCAACGAGTACGGCAACACCTTCATCCACTCGGCGCTCGTCAATGCGCAGGCCGGCCAGTCGGCCACGACCGCGCTCTCCAACGCGCTCGTCGCCAAGGGCTCGTCGCTCGCGATCCAGTTCAACAACTATGCGTCGAACCTCCTCACCGGCAACATCGGCCTCACCGGCGTCACCGCCGACTCGCCCGACGCCGACCAGACCATCACGACTGGCGCCAAGAGCGGCACGGACGCGCCGGTCGCGGTGACGCCGACCGACCACCTCGCCGCGCGGTACGTGACGTTCCAGCGCGGCGACGGAGACGGCTCGCATGCCTGCTTCGCCGCGACCCTCTCGATCAGCGTCGCAATGCCGGCGGGCACGATGTCCGAGCCGAGCTTCTACTGGGCCGGCGGAAGCGGAGGCTCGCAGCCGCTCACCGTGAACGGCAACACGGCGAGCATCACCGTTCCGTGGGACACGTGCGACTGGGGAACGACGAGCGGCTGGCTCTCGCTCCCGAACGCGGGGACGACCACGGACGGCGCCGTCTTCGTCGTCTCCAGCTCGATCTCGGTCGACACGACCACGCCGGCGAGCGCCGGCGCCCCGCCCGCGCAGGTTCCGGTGTGGGGCACGCCGATCCCGGTCCCGACCACCGACGTGGCGCCGACCATCGACGCCTTCGGCCCCGAGCTCCTGCGGCTGTCCGCCTCGTCGCCGGTGATCCGGCTCATCGTCGAGTCGAGCGGCCCGGGGAACGTGAACGCCGCGCTCGGGACGAAGCTGCTCGGGACGCGCGGCCTGCGCGCGGGCAACAACGACCTCCGCTTCGTCGTGCCGGCGTCGCTGCTGAAGGCGCTGCGTCAGACGGCCACGGCGGCGAACCTCCTGACGCTGACGCCCACCTCGCCGTCCGGCGCAGTGTCGGGCGTGATGGTCACACGCAAGGTGTCGATCGCAGCACCGCCGAAGCCCGCGAAGCGCACCAAGTAGAGTCGCCCCCGTGGAGGGGATCTGGCTCGCATGCCCTTCCGACCCGGGCAGCGTCGCGATCAAGGACCTCTTCGACACCGCCGGCCTGACGACGACGTACGGCTCCGCGCTCTTTGCCGAGCACGTCCCCGCGCGCAACGCTGCGGCGGTGGAGCTCCTCGAGCGCGCCGGCTACGCGATCGCGGGCAAGACGAACCTGCACGAGTTCGCGTACGGCATCTCGTCGCAGAACCCGCACTTCGGCACCGTCCCCAACCCGCGCTTCCCCGGCCGTGTCGCCGGCGGCTCGAGCGGCGGCTCCGCCGCGGCCGTCGCCGCAGGCGACGTGTCGCTCTCGCTCGGGACCGACTCGGGCGGCTCCATCCGCATCCCCGCCGCGTGGTGCGGCGTCGTCGGCTTCAAGCCGACGTACGCCCTCGTCCCGGCGGACGGCTGCTTCCCGCTGGCGCCGAGCTACGACCACATGGGACCGATCGCGGCGACCGTGGACGGCTGCGTCGAGCTCATGCGCGCGCTCGCCGGCCTCGAGCCGGCCGCGCCGCCGCGGCTCGACGACCTGCGCGTCGGCGTCGCCTGGCTCGAGCACGCCGACCCGCTCGTGCGGCGGCAGGTGGAGAGCGCCGCCAAGCGCTTCCCCAACCGTCGCCGCGTCGATTTTCCGTTTCCCGACCCGGCCGAGTACCGCGGCTTCATGCGCGAGGTCGCGGACGTCCACCGCGGCCTCTTCGCCGAGCGCGCCGACGAGTACGGCGACAACGTCCGCGGCAAGCTCGAGCGCTGCCTGGCCGTCACCGACGAGGAGGTCACCAGGGCGGTCCAGGCCCGCGCCGAGTACCGCGCCCGCGCCGAGGAGGCGATGGACGGCCTCGACCTGCTCGTCACGCCGACGATCCCGTTCGTGCCGCCGTCGGCGGACGTGGACGAGATCGCGATCCGCGAGCGCGGCATCTCCCTCACGTTCCCGTTCGACTCGCTCGGCTGGCCCGCGCTCGCGCTTCCGTGCGGTCTCGCCGAGGACGGATTGCCGGCCTCCGTGCAGCTCGTGGGGCGACCGGGCGAGGACGCGTTCGTGCTCGCCGCCGGAAGCGCGCTCGCATCCCCCTTTTGAGGGAGCCGCGCCGCTCCACGACTGCCGAAACACTCGGGGACGATGCGCATCGCCCGCCTGCTCGTTCTGCTCGCCGTCCTCGCCGGTGTCGCCACCTGCGCCGGCGCTGCGCGATCGGACATCGCCGCCCCGACGGGCCTCCACGGCTTTCTGCTGCGTGCCGACGAGGCGCAGTCGACGACCTTCCCGCGGACGCCGTCGTTCGCGTGGAACCCGATCCCCGGCGCCTCGCACTACGAGTTCCAGCTCTCGCTCAGCACGACGTTCCGCGACAACGCCGTCATCTACGACGACGCGAGCGCGCTCACCCCGGTCGAGGCGCCCGCGCTGACGCTCCCGTGGATCACGGGCTCGCCCTTCGCCCTCTATGCGCGCGTCCGCGCGTTCACCACCGACGGCGCGACGCCGTGGAGCGACTCGTTCGGGTTCGACATGGCGCCGACGGCGCCGCCCACGCCGCTGCAGAGCTACCCGGGCCTGATCCGCTGGACGCCCGTCGAGGGGGCGGCCGGGTACCAGGTCTGGCTCATCGACGCGAAGAAGATCGAGTCGACGACGAGCAACTCGCTGGACGAGCGCGAGCACTACACGTTCCATCAAGCGACGAGCTGGACGGGCAGCGTGCGCTGGCGCGTACGCGCGATGCGCGACGACCTGAACAGCGGCGGACTCAACAGCATCCCGGCCGTCACGTACGGGGCGTGGAGCCCGATCTACACGTCGACGAACCCGCCGATCACGGGCGGTGCGATGAAGCTCGTCGGCACGGTGTCGGACGTCTTCTCGAACGGCAGCGCCGGATCGCCGGCGCACAAGCTCATGCCCGCGTTCCTCTGGACGGGCAACCAGACGCTCGACGGCACGGCGGTCGAGCTGTATCGCCTCTACATCTTCACCGACAAGGAGTGCCTCAACACCGTGTTCACGAGCGCCGTCATCGGATCGCCGGCGTACTCGCCGCGGCCGATGGGCCCGCTCGCGCTGCCGTCGTCGACAACCGGCGTGGCCGCCGCGCGCTCGTCGTACCTCGCCGACGGGAGCGAGCCGCCGTCACTCACGTATGACGGCCAGACGGTGACGACGAGCGAGTCGGCGGCGCCGGCGGCGCCGACGACGTCGGTGCCGGGCTCGCCGGGGGCGTCGACCGGCGGCTCGACCACCACCACGACCACGACGACCACCCCGGCGACCGGCGGATCGTCGTCGGCGGGGTCGACCACGCCGGGCTCGCTCACCGTGTCGGGGAACCTCGGCGCGCCCATCGACCTCTGGGACACGAACTGGCCGTCGAGCGGCTACTACTGGACGGTCGTCGGCGTCGCCGCCGAGGCCGCGGCCACCCTCTCGACCACCGTCGGCTCGGGCGGCGCCCTGGCCGGCGCGACGACGCTCACCGTCACCACCGGCTCCGGCTTCAACGTCGGCGACACGATCTCGATCGGCGCCGGCCCGAACGCCGAGACGGCGGTCATCACCGCGCTGAGCGGGAACGTTCTGACGCTCGCCGGCGGCCTGAAGTTCGGGCACGGCGCAGGCGAGGCCGTCTCCCGCAGCGGCGGCAGCCTCACCTATCAGGATCTCGAGCTTCCGCAGGACGTCTGCGCGGCCGGCCGCGTCATGCGCTTCGGCAAGGCCAGCGAGCCGTCGCTCACGTCGTCGGGCCAGCTCTTCGCCACCGGCCTCTCCTCGGACGGCCGCCTGACCTCGGCGCTGCACACGACGTCCTTCTACGGCCAGCCGCTCGTCTCGTGGACGCCCGCCCTCGGCGCCGAGGCGTACGAGGTGCAGTGGAGCAAGACGTCGTATCCGTTCAACCCCGAGCTCACCGCGGCCGGCTCGCCCGGGTTCATGACCGCGGGCACGTCCGCCGTCCTGCCCGTCTCCCCCGGGACCTGGTACTACCGCGTGCGCGGCTTCGACTACTCGCTTCCGACGGGGGCGCAGCAGATGTCGTGGTCGGACCCGGCGAAGCTCGTCGTCGCGACGCCGAAGTTCAAGATCGTGACCGCGTCGACGACGCCGGCGCCGAAGAAGAAGAAATAACGCGCTAGCCTGCCGGCATGGCGCGTGGGGTCGTCGCCGGCGTACTGCTCCTTCTGCTCGCCGCTCCGGCGCACGCCGGCATCCGCGTCAGCGGCAACCATCTCGTGAACGACGCCGGCCGCACGGTGCGCCTGCTCGGCGTGAACCGGTCGGGGCTCGAGTACGCGTGCGTGCAGGGCTGGGGCTTCACCGACGGTCCCGTGGACGCGACGTCGATCGCGGCCATGAAGGCGTGGGGGATCGACGCCGTGCGCGTCCCGCTGAACGAGGACTGCTGGCTCGGCATCAACGGCGTGAAGCCGCAGTACGGCGGAGCGGCGTACCGGACGTTCGTGCGCCGGTTCGTGGCGCGGCTCAACGCCGCCGGGCTGATCGCCATCCTCGACCTGCACTGGAACGCGCCCGGGACCGCGCAGGCGACCGGTCAGCAGAACATGCCGGACGCGAGCCACTCGCCCGCGTTCTGGAGCTCGGTGGCGCGCACCTTCCGCGCGAACCGCGACGTCGTCTTCGACCTGTACAACGAGCCGCACGACGTCAGCTGGGACGTGTGGCGCGACGGCGGCCCGGTCACGGAAAAGGACCGCAAGGCGGGCAAGGAATACCAGTTCGAGGCCGTCGGCATGCAGGCGTTGCTCGACACCGTGCGCGGCACCGGGGCCAAGAACGTCGTCATCGCCGGCGGGCTGAACTGGTCCTACGACCTGTCCGGCGTCGTGGACAAACCGCTTTCCGACCCCAACGGCAACGGCGTCGTCTACGCCAACCACGCCTACCCGTTCAAGGGAGACACGGTCGAG
>JAFALP010000042.1 GCA_019234175.1 Actinomycetota bacterium
CGCGGAGCGGCTTCCGGACCGTGTCGGTGTATGATCGCGCGGCTTTCCCCACCCCCCAAAAACGACATATCGAGGTGACATGGCAGCGTCGCGTGAAGAGGTCTTCGAGCGGGTCAAGGAAGTCCTGACCGAGCAGCTCGGGATCGACGAGGACCAGATCACGGACGAGGCCTCGTTCCAGGAGGATCTCGACGCGGACTCGCTCGACCTCGTCGAGCTCATCATGGAGCTCGAAGACCAGTTCGGGATCAAGATCTCCGACGAGGACGCCCAGAAGATCACGACCGTCGGCCAGGCTGTCGACTACGTCACGTCGCACCAGTAGGGCCGGTGAGCTCTCCCGGCTGATCGACGCGCTGCCGCGCGACGCGGCGGCGACTGCCTTCACGCACTCGTCCTGGGCGGTCGAACGGACCGCCTCGTACGAGCGGCTGGAGTTCCTCGGGGACAGCGTCCTCGAGCTCGCGGTGGCGCACGCGCTGTACGCGCGCTACCCCGAGTTCTCCGAGGGGCGGCTGGCGAAGATCCGTTCGCACGTCGTCTCGCGGGCGAGCTGCGCCGTGGTCGCGAACGAGCTCGGCCTGGGCCCGAAGCTCGGGGAGTTCAACGAGGGCGAGGACGTCGCCCTGCTCGCCAAGAACCGCAACGTGCTCGCGGCCCTGCTCGAGGCCGTCCTCGGCGCGCTCTTCCTCGAGCACGGCTTCCCGGCGATCGAGCAGGCGGTCGTCGACGCCTTCTCGGACCGGATCGAGTACGCGCTCACGACCCACGTCGACCACAAGACCGAGCTCCAGGAGGCGCTCGCGCGCCTCGGGCGGCAGGTGAGCTACACGGTCGTCGAGGTGCAGGGGCCGCCGCACGAGCGGACGTTCACCTGCGCCGCCGTCGTCGACGGCGAGGAGATCGGCCGCGGGGAGGGCCGGTCGAAGAAGGCCGCCGAGCAGGAGGCGGCGCAGCGGGCGCTCGTCCATCTCGGGTCTCTGGCATCCTGAGCGGGTGACCCGCCGCAAGCATTCCGAGAAGGCGCTCGACGAGCGCCTCGAGGACGACGCCGAGCAGGGCGAGCCGCAAGGGATCCTCGAGATCTTCCCGCGCGACGAGGACGCTCCGCTCGCCCGGGACCCGCAGGACGACGACGAGCGCTAGCGCCGTCCAGGTCGCCAGTTAGGGTCCTCGCCGGGTGCATCTCCGCGCCATCAAGATCCGCGGCTTCAAGTCGTTTCCCGACCCGGTCGAGGTCCGCCTCGAGCCGGGCGTCGGCGTCATCGTCGGGCCGAACGGCTCCGGCAAGTCGAACGTCTCCGACGCCATCCGCTGGGCGGCCGGCTCGCTCAGCCCGCTCGAGCTGCGCGCGGAGAAGCCCGACGACGTCCTCTTCGCCGGTGCGGCCGGGCGCGGGCCGGCGGACTTCTGCGAGGTCGAGCTGCTGTTCGACAACGCCGACGGGACGCTCCCCGTCGACTACGCGGAGCTGTCCGTCGCGCGGCGCCTGCATCGCGGCGGCGAGGGCCAGTACATGCTCAACAAGACGGGCGTCCGGCGCCTCGACCTCGTCGAGCTGCTCGCCGACCTCGGGCTCGGCCAGGGCATGCACTCGATCATCGGCCAGGGCAAGGTCGAGGCCATCCTCGCCTCGAAGCCCGAGGAGCGGCGCGCGCTCATCGAGGAGGCGGCCGGCCTCGGGCGGTTCAAGGCGCGCCGGCACCGCGCCGAGCTGAAGCTCGCACGCGTCGCCGTGCAGTGCGAACGCGCGCGCGACCTGGAAGCCGAGGTCAAGAAGCGGCTGCGCCCGCTCGCGCTGCAGGCGACTGCGGCCGAGCGCGCGGAGAAGCTCGTGGGCGAGATCGCAAAGCTCCGTGCGCGCATCGCCGAGCTCGACCTGTCCACGCTCGACGACCGCCTCGCCGAGATGGCCGGCCGCAAGGCGGCGGCATCGCTGGCGAAGCGCGCAGCCGAGGAGAAGCTCGAAGGCCTGCTCGCCGAGCGCGGCCACGCGGAGGAGGAGCTCGCCGACGCCGCCGGCGCGCGCGAGCAGGCGATGCAGGAGCTGTACCGGCTGCGCAGCGCCGCCGAGCGCGTGGGCATGCGCCGCGAGTCGGCGGAGTCGCTCCTGCGCCGGCTGCGCGACGAGCTCGACCAGCCGCGCCGCGTTCTCGACGAGCGGGTGCGCATGGAGCGCGCCGCGCTCACCGAGCAGGTGCGCCTGCACGAGGAGCGCGTGCGCGCGCTCGACCGTGCGCTCGCCGAGCGCGAGGGCTTGCCGCCGGCGGCGCGCGCGCTCGCCGAGCAGGGCGAGCGGATCGCGCTCTCGCTGCTCGACGTCGAGCCGGGGATGGAGCGCGCCGTCGCCGCCGCGCTGCGCCAGCAGGCATCGGCGCTCGTCGCCGACGACGCGCATGCGGCGTTCGCGCTGCTCGAGCGTGCACGCGCCGCCGGCCTCGGATCGCTCACCGTCGTCATCGGCCGGCGCGAGCCGAAGCTGCCGGTGGTGTCGAAGGAGCAGCTGCTCTCGTCCACCGTTCCAGCGGTGACCCCGGAGGGCTTCGGCTACGACCCGGTCAGCGGTGAATTGTGGTTCTCCGGCGAGACGGCGGAGGCGCTGCTCCTCGAGCTGCAGGCGCGTCGCCGCGAACTCGCCGCAGAGCTCGACGCGTTGCGCCGCCGCGCGCAGACGCCGATTCCGGACGCCGCGTACTCGCTGGAGCGCGACCCGGTCACGCAGCGGAGCGCGGCGATCGTCGAGCGGCTCGTGCGAGCACTCGACCTTCCGGCGGCACGCTTCGAGGCGCCACTGCGGGCACGCGTCGACGCGGGCGGATCGCGCACCGGAGAGCTGGGGGAGGAGCTGCGCCGCCTGGGCGCCGCCGAGGTGGAGCTGCGCCAGGGACTGACGGACTCGTCCGAGCGCGCCTCTGCGATCGACGTCGAAGCGGCCCGCATCGAGGCGGAGGCGGACGAGGCGCGCCGCCGCCTCGCCGACGCCGGAACCGACGAGCGCGCGGAGGGCGACGACCGCGACGAGCTCGCCGAGCGCGTCGAGCGCCTCGAGCGCCGCCGGGAGTCGCTCGGCCAGGTGAACCCGCTCGCGAAGGAGGAGTACGAGGCCGAAAAGGAGCGGCTCGAGGTCCTGACCGAGCAGTGCGCCGACCTCGAAGCGAGCCTCGACGAGCTGGAGACGCTGCGCGCGGACCTCACGGAGACGGTCGAGCGCCGCTTCCAGGAGACGTTCGACGCGGTGCAGCAGAACTTCGCCGAAGTGGCGGGCACGCTCTTCCCCGGCGGCGAAGGACGGCTGCGGCTCGTCGAGCCCGACGACGAAGAGGGGCTGCCCGGCATCGAGGTGGAGCTGCGCCCTGCGGGCAAGCGCGTGCAGCGGCTGTCGCTGCTCTCCGGCGGTGAGAAGGCGCTCGGCGCCATCTCGTTCCTCTTCGCGCTGTTCCTCGCGCGGCCGTGCCCGTTCTATCTCCTCGACGAGGTCGAGGCCGCGCTCGACGACACGAACATCGGCCGCTTCGTCGAGCTGCTCCGCCGCTACGCGGACCGCGCGCAGTTCGTCGTCATCACGCACCAGAAGCGGACGATGGAAGCCGCCGACGTGCTGTACGGCGTGACGATGGGGGGCGACGGCGTGTCGCAGATCGTCTCGCGGCGGCTCCCGCGCGACGAAGCCGAAGCCGTTTCCGCCGCCTAGGCTCGCCCGCGGCCCTGAAGCCGGCGCTTGCCGGGCTTGCGCGTGTTCAGCTCCTCCGCGTGCGCAAGGTGTTCCTCGAGCCACGTGCGCGTCTGCTCCTGGAAGCGCAGGAGCACGTCGACCTCCTTGTCGGTGTATTCCGCCGCCATGTCGACGATGTCCTCGGCGGCGCCGTAGATCTCGGCCGACAGGCGGTGCACCTTCGGCGTCACCTCGATGAGCACGCGCCGCCGGTCGTGGGGGTCGGGCACGCGCTTCGCGTAGCCCGCTTTCTCCAGCCGGTCGACGATCGTCGTGACGGCGCCGGTGGAGAGGCGCAGCTCCCGCGCGAGGTCGCCCGCCGTGATCCGGCCGGCCTGGTCGATGAGGTCGATCGCCCGGCCGTCCGTCGTGTTGACGCCGAGGAACCGCGCAGAGGCCTCGTCGAGCATCTGCGTGAGCACCTGGTTGCGGCGGATCAGGTCGAGGATGCGGAAGAGTGTGGATTCTCTTGACATTCAAATATCTTGATAGTTAAGATAGCCGACGTTCAAGCTAATTGTAGGAGGTCGGCATGAAGGTGGCAATCGAGGCCGACGGCCTCGTCAAGGGGTACGGGAAGGGGGTTCGCGCCCTCGACGGGGTGACCTTCTCGGTGGAGCAGGGCACCGTCTTCGGCCTGCTGGGGCCGAACGGGGCCGGCAAGTCGACGCTGCTCAAGATCCTGGCCGGGACGCTCGAGCCGGAGCAGGGGATCGTCCGGATCCCGCCGGGACGCTCGGTGGCATACCTCGCGCAGCTGGCGCCGGCGAGCACCGGCCGGACGCTCTGGCAAGAGATGGAGAGTGTCTTCGAGCGCCTTGCCGCCGTTCAACGGCAGCTCGATCAACTGACCGAGCGGATGCATGACGCCGAGGGAGACGACCTGATGGATCTCGTCCACGCCCAGGCCGAGCTCCACCACGAATTCGACCGACT
>JAFALP010000161.1 GCA_019234175.1 Actinomycetota bacterium
TCGAGCTCGACGGGCTGCTCGAGCGCCGCGAGCAGCGCGAGCCGCTCGCCTACGTGCTCGGCGAGTGGGGCTTCCGGCGACTGACGCTGAAGACGGATTCGCGCGCGCTCGTACCGCGGCCCGAGACGGAGGTCGTCGTCGAGCGCGCGCTGACGCTGCTGCAAGGCGTGCCGTCGCCGCGCGTGCTCGACGTCGGCGTCGGGTCGGGCGCGATCGCGCTCGCGCTGAAGGACGAGCGCGCCGACGCGCGCGTCACCGGCGTGGACGAGTCCCCGGAGGCGCTCGAGCTCGCGCGCGAGAACGCCGGCCGGCTCGACCTCGACGTCGACCTGCGGGCAGGCGGCCTCGACGCCGCCGCGGAAGGATGGGACCTCGTCGTCTCCAACCCGCCGTACGTCGACTCGCTCGACGGCCTGCAGCCGGAGCTGCGCTACGAGCCCGAGCAGGCGCTGCTCGGGTCCGGCTTCCACGAGCGGCTCGCGCAGATCGCACGCACACGCTTCCTCGTCCTCGAGGTCGGGGACGGGCAGGCGGAGGACGTCGCCGCCGCGCTCGGCGCGCACGGCTACGCGAACGTGCGGGTCACGGCCGATCTCGGCGGTGTTGCGCGCGTCGTCGAGGGGGAACGATGACCCTCGTGAACGACGCAGTCGTCGCATTGCGCGCTCGCCGCCCGGTCGTGCTCCCGACCGACACGGTCTACGGCCTGATGGCGTGGCCGGGCCGGCCCGAGCCCGTCGAGCGGCTCTACCGGCTGAAGGGGCGCGACCCGTTCAAGCCCATCGCGCTCCTCGCCGCGAGCATGGACGCCCTCGTCGAGGCGCTGCCCGAGCTCGACGTCGCGCAGGCGGAGCGCTTCCTTCCCGGCGGGTACACGCTCATCGTCCCGAACCCCGAGCACCGGTTCCCGTGGATCACGGGGGCCGATCCGGGCACGATCGGCGTCCGCGTCCCGGTGCTCCCACCGGTGACCGCCGAGATCGTCTCGGCGATCGGCTACGTCTGCGCGACGAGCGCGAACGCGGCGGGCGGGCCGGACCCGCGGCGGCTCGAGGACGTGCCCGAGGAGATTCGCTCCGCCTGCGGCGCGGTCGTGGACGGCGGCGAGCTTCCCGGCGTCCCGTCCACGGTGCTCGACCTCACTTCTGGCGGCGGCGAGGCACGTGTACTGCGGGAAGGCGAAGCGCGACCGTAGCCTGGCCGACGTTGCCGGCGGCGTCGTACGCCTTCACCACGATCGAGACCTGCCCCGACCCCGTCGGGAGCGCGAACGAGTACGGAGCCGAGTAGTCGGTGGCGGCGAGGACGCCGTTCACCCACAGCTCCACCTTGCCGACGCCGACGTCGTCGGTCGCCGTCGCGGTGACGGTGCCGTTCGCGGCCTGCGTCACCTGCACCACCGGCGGCGTCTTGTCGGGGCAGCTCGTGAGCGTTCCCGCCCGCGCCTGCACGGCGGCGTCGTGGACCGGCTGCATCGACGACTTCGGCGTGCCGTCGGCGTAGTCGATGCCCGACTGCCACGCCGCCAGGTCGCTCTCGTCCTCGACGTGGAAGAGCATGAGCCCGATGACGGTCGGCTGGCACATCGCCAGCTTCATCGCCTGGATGTAGTACGCCGCCTGCGTCGCCTCGTCCACCGGCTTCGACGTCGCGTTCTCGTGGCCGGTGTAGTGCGAGGCCTCGGCCGGCGGGATGATGCTCTCGACGCCGTACTCGCCGTACATGATCGGCAGCGACGACCCGGGCTGCGCCGTCCCGTCGAATGCCTGGCCGAGCGCCTGGACGAGCCGGGGATAGTCGGCCTCGCCGATCGTCGTCGAGCTCGTGTGCGGCATGCTCGGCGGCAGCGACGAGTTGTCCTCGTAGATGTGCTGGTCGAACACGTCCATGATCGGGCGGGTGCGCCCGCTCGCGCGGTACGCGCGGCCCATGTCGCGGATGAAGACGGCCGGGGAGTGGGAGGGCTTCGCGCCGGGGCTGTCCGTGCCGCGCGAGTCGAGCGCCCCGCCGACGACGGTGACGTTCGGCCGCACGGCCTTGATCGCGTCGTAGCTGTCCGCCAGCGTCGCCTCGTACGCCTGCGCGGCGATGTCGGCGCCGCGCGTGTCGAACTGCGGCAGCCAGTAGTAGTTCGAGTTCGGCTCGTTGCCGATGATGAACATGGTCACCGTCGGGAGCGCGAGGACGACGTTCTGCGCGAACTGCGCGAACTCTCCCTGGAGGATCGGGTCCTGCGGCGACTGCGCCGACGTCGTGTTGTAGATGGAGATGATCGGCCGGATGCCGCGTGCCTGCGCGGCGCCGACGGCGGCCCGGAGCTTCGCCGCCACGATCGGGTCGAGCATCGTGTTCCCGGAGACCCACTGCGCGGTCATCCGGATCGTGTCGAAGCCCGCCTGCTGGGCCAGCGTCATCTGCGCGCCCGGGTCGCCGAACTCGGCACCGTCGTCGGCCGCGCCGACGAACAGGTTCGGGCCCGCGAGGGCGGCGGGCGCGAAAACGAGCGCGGCGGCAAGGGCCGCGATGGGCCGCAGGAAGCTCACAGTCCTCCTATCGGCCGGAACCCGTGATCGCTGGAGGACGGGATACCATCCAGCCCGTGGCGCTGGCCCAGGAGACCTTCGAGCACCTGAAGACCGCGGGCCTCGCGGACATCGATCCCGACATCGCCACGCTCCTCACGCGGGAGCTCGAGCGCGAGCGCAGTCAGATCGAGCTGATCGCCTCCGAGAACTTCACCTGGCCGGCGATCTTCGAGGCGGTCGGGTCGGTGCCGACGAACAAGTACGCCGAGGGGTATCCCGGCCGGCGCTACTACGGCGGCTGCGAGGTCGTCGACGAGATCGAGCTACTCGCCATCGAGCGCGCGAAGGAGCTCTTCGGCGCCGAGCACGCGAACGTCCAGCCGCACGCCGGCGCGCAGACGAACATGGCGGTCTACGCGGCGACGATGGAGCCGGGCGACACGCTGCTGGCGCTCCGCCTCGACCAGGGCGGGCACCTGACGCATGGGCTGAAGGTCAACTTCTCCGGGAAGCTGTACGAGTTCCACCACTACGGCGTCTCGCGCGAGACGATGCGCGTCGACTACGACGAGGTGCTCGCGATCGCCAAGCAGGTGCGCCCGAAGATGATCGTATGCGGCGGCTCCGCATACCCGCGCACCGTCGAGGCGGGCCGCTTCCGGG
>JAFALP010000224.1 GCA_019234175.1 Actinomycetota bacterium
ATGATCCAGGGCGGCGACCCGACCGGGACGGGCCGCGGCGGTCCCGGTTATACGTTCGAGGACGAGGCGAACGACCACCGGGTGGCGCGAGGCGCCCTCGCGATGGCGAATGCCGGCCCGAACACGAATGGGAGCCAGTTCTTCATCGTCACCACCGAGGCCGCTCCCTGGCTCGACGGGAAGCACACGGTGTTCGGCCGCGTGACCGATGGGATGGGCGTGGTGGACGAGATCTCCGGCGTCAACACCGATGGCAACGACCGACCGCGCGCCGACGTCGTCATCGAGCGCGTCGACGTCGCTTAGCGTCCTTCGCGTCCGCGACGAGAGCGGGGACGTACCAGAGGCCGGCCACGACGACGGCGAAGCCGACAGCTGTCGCGATGCCGATCCCTTTGTCGAAGAGGAACGTCGTCACGGTCAGGAGCGCGGCGATCATCGCAACCGCGAGCGCGATGAACCCCGCGACTGCGAAGCGGTTCCCGTAGATGACGATCTTCTCCTTGTCGTCCTCACGGAACCGAAGCCGGTGCAGCGACGGCGTCGCGAGCAGAAGCGCGGACGAGACCGCGGTGGCGAGGAGAGCGACGAAGAACGCCACCTTCTCGTAGTGGTCGACTCTGTGCCAGCCGTTGGCGAACGGCACCGCGAGCAGGAACGCGAAGAGCACCTGCACGCCGGGGAGCGCGACGCGCAACTCGTTGAGCAGCTCGATCAGCTCGCGGTTGTGCCGTTCCTTGGGGGTCTCCTGCGGTTCCTGCACGACTCGGAAGGGTAAGCTCCGAAGCGCCGTGGTGACGTGGGAGGACGTCCTCGAGCTGGCGCAGGAGCTGCCGGAGACGGAGGAGTCCACCTCGTACGGCCGGCCCGCCCTGAAGGTGCGCGGGAAGTTCGTCGCCGCGCTTCGGTCCGAGCCGCCGGCGCTCGTCGTTCGCTGCGACCTGGAGGAGAAGCCGTTCCTGCTCGAGGCCCGGCCGGACATCCTCTTCGAGACGCCGCACTATCACGGATGGGGTTACGTCCTGGTCCGGCTCGAGGCACCGCGCGACGACGTGCGCGAGTTCCTCATCGACTCGTGGCTGCTAGCCGCGCCGAAGCGGCTCGCGGACTCGTTGAGCGTCGAGTAGCCCGTCGAACGCGCCGGCGAGCTCCTCCTCCTGCAGGAAGCGGGCCATGAACGCGGCAAAGGCGGCGAAGAGCACCACCGCCTGTTCGCCGGCCATCGTCACGCCGGCGATCCGCTGGTCGGTCAGCGGCGACGGGCCCCACGTGCGCGGCGCGTGCGCGTAGAACGAGTAGATCGGACGCTGGAAGAGCGCGAGCACGAGGCCGAGCGGCGACGCAAGCACGAAGGCGGCAAAGAGGTACGCCGCCTTGAACCCGGCGGAGCGCGTTCCGTGGACGACGGGCCACCACATGCAGACGCCCGCGAGGAGATACGTGACGTGCTCGACGTGCAGGAGCGAGTGCGGGCGGCGAAGCGCGAAGTCGTACACCCACGGCAGATGCCACGCGAAGTACGTCCCGAGCCAGAGCGGTAGGCCTACGAGCGGCCGGAAGCCGGGGAAGTCCCGCACACGCGCCGCCGCGGCCGGCGGCACGGCGAGGACGAGGAGCGCGGGCGCCCACTCGGCCAGAACGACGTTCTGGAGAAGGTGCGCCCACAGGAACGTGTGCAGCGCGAGCGGCTGCAGCTCGGTGGCGAACGCGAAGAAGATGAGCGCGAGGGCGGCGACGAGCGCGGCGAGCCTCAGGCCCCGCGGACGGAGAGCGATACCGCCGGCGGCAAGGAGCGGCACGAGGGCGACGGCCTCCAGCGAGGCGTGCATCGGGGTACCCTAGTCGCGCCGCGCGCCCGTGGTGAAGTGGAATCATGCGGCCCTTCCAAGGCTGAGTCACGAGTTCGAACCTCGTCGGGCGCTCTCCATCCGCAGCCGCCGGTACGTTGTCTGTTATGAAAACAGCGCAACGACTCCGGATCGATTCAGAAGTACGGCGGCTTCGAACTCCGGAGCCGCTCGACTGAGACAATCCCGGGGTGGCCGACGAGCCCATCGCCGGAGCGGCACTCGCCGCAACGGCTGCCTCCGCCGCCAACGCGCTCGTGCGCGTGGCGCGTGCGTCCGACGACGCCGACCTCGCCACGCGCGCCGAGGTGCTGCGGCTCCAGGTCGTCGGCACGGCTCGCGTCAACGCCGCCCGCTACCCGCGCGCGCTCGCCGCGCGCGGCGACGAGGACATGGGGATCGCCTACGCGCAGGCGGCGGAGCCGCCGCTCGAGCTCGCGCGCATCGCGGCCGATCTCGCCGCCCTCGCGGAAGAGGTCGCGCGCCGCTCGCTGCTCGGCCTCCGCACCGACGCTGCGGTGGCAGCGATTCTCGCGGCCGCGACCGCGAGCGGCGCGGCACTGCTCGTCGGCATCAACCTCACAGCCGAGCGGAACGATCCGCGCGTCGACGAGGCCCGGGGATACGCCGAGGCGGCCGCGCAGGCTGCCGATCGGGCGTCGGCTCTGTAGCGCCCTTCGCCCGCTCGAACTCGGCGTCCACCTCCGCCCCGTACAGCAGCGCGAGAGCCCCGAGCCACAGCCAGGTCAGCATGATGATCACCGCCGAGAGCGAGCCCCACGTCTTGTTGTACGACCCGAACTTCGACGTGTAGAAGGCAAACGCTCCCGACGCTGCGAGCCAGATCGCCGCTGCGACGGCTGCGCCCGGCGTGACGAGCCGCAGGTACGGCGGCTTCTCCGCAGGGCCGAGATAGAGCAGCGTCGCGAACGCGACGAGGAGCCCGCCGATCAGGATCGGCCACTGCGCGATCCACCAGAGCCAGCCGACGGCGCCGGACGCGGACCCCGCGTGTGACGCGACGAAGTGCTCGATGGGCGGCCCGAACATGAGCAGCACGGCGACGAGCACGAACGCGACGCCGATCACCGCCACCATCTTCAGCGCGATCAGGCGCTTGCGGAGGAACTTGCGCGTGTCCCGCTGGCCGTTCGCGAGATTGATCGCGCTCATGTACGACGTCATCGCGCCGGTGGTCGACCAGAGGGCGAGGACGAAGCCGACGATGGTGACGATCACGCTCTGCGTGGGATGCGCGTCGAGCCGGTGCAGGCTGGAGCCGAGCAGCGACGTCGCCTGCGACGGCATCACCCCGTGAAAGCGATGCACGACCGAGTCGATCGTCCCCGGCCCGACCGCGAGCGTGAACACGCCGACGACGACGAGCAGCACCGAGGGGATCGCGAAGAACGCGTTGTACGCGAGCGCGGACGCGAGCATCGTGCCGTTGTCGGCGAGCAGGCGTTTGCCCGCGCGTACGAAGATTCCCCTCCACACGGTCATGCGATGGTATGACCCCCGCGGTGGAAGATCATGCATTCGTCATCGTCGGCGCCGGGTCCGCGGGCCTCGCGACGGCCGCGCTGCTGCGGCAGGCGGGCATCGAGTCGCTCGTCCTCGAAGCCGGCCCGGAGCCGGGGGCCGCGTGGCGCGAGCGGTACGACCGGCTGCACCTGCACACGCCCAGACTCCTCTCCGGCCTGCCCGGGCTGCGCATTCCGCGGCGATACGGGCGCTGGGTCGGCCGCGACGACCTTCTGGCCTACTTCGACGAGTACACGCGCTCCGCCGGTCTCACCGTACGCGCGAACACGCGCGTGGAGCGGATCGACGCGGACGGGGACGGCTGGATGCTCACCGCGAACGGAGACCGGATCCGCGCCGGGGCGGTGATCGTCGCGACCGGCTACAACGGGGCGCCGTTCATCCCCGACTGGCCCGGCCGCGAGGAGTTCACCGGTGAGCTCGTCCATGCCGCCGCATATCGCAATCCGGAGCCGTATCGGGGCCGCGACGTGCTGGTCGTCGGCGCCGGCAACTCCGGGGCCGAGATCGCGACCGACGTCGCCGAGGGCGGCGCGGCGCGCAGCCGCCTCTCGGTGCGGACACCGCCGCAGATCGTCCGCCGCGCCACCGCGGGCATCCCGGCGCAGCTGATCGGCATCGCCATCCGCCATCTTCCGCCGCCGTGGGTCGACCCGATCTCGAAGACGCAGCGCAGGCTCTCGATTCCCGACCTCGCCGCGCAGGGACTTCCGCGGCCCGAGCACGGCATCCGAACGTCGTTCATCACCACCGGGACGACGCCGATCCTCGACGTCGGCATCGTCAAGGCCGTCAGGCGCGGCGCCGTCGAGGTCGTCGCGGCCGTCGAGTCGTTCGACGGCGACGAGGTCGTGCTCGCGGACGGCTCGCGCATCGCACCCGACGCGGTCATCGCCGCGACGGGGTATCGCGCGGGCCTCGACGCGCTCGTCGGGCATCTCGACGTGCTCGGCCCGCGCGGCCTGCCGGTGAAGACGGACGGCGAGCCGGCGCGGCCCGGGCTCTGGTTCGTCGGCTTCACGCCGACGCTCGGCGGCCAGCTCCGCGAGGGCAGCATCGCCGCGCGCAAGGTCGCCGCGGCGGTCGCGGCGTCGCGTTAGTCGGGGCGGCCGGACTCGAACCGGCGATCCTCTCGCTCCCAAAGCGAGCGCTCTACCAGGCTGAGCTACGCCCCGTCTGACAGGGAGGCTAGCGTGCGCGCGTGACCGAGCCCCTGCTGCCGGCCCGCGAGGCTCCGCGCGACCGGCGAGCGGCTCTCGGGTACACGATGGTGTTCGTGGCCGCGACGCTCTTCGGCGTGAACGGCGCCGTCTCGAAGGTCGCGCTCGGATCGGGGCTCTCGTCGCTGCGGCTCACCGAGGCGCGGTCGGCCGGCGCCTGCCTCGCGCTCGCTGCGATCGCGTTCGCCCGCGGGCCGTCGTCGCTCCGCGTCCGCCGCCGCGAGCTCCCGCGCCTCGCGCTCTTCGGGATCGTCGGCGTCGCCTTCGTCCAGCTCTTCTACTTCCTCGCCATCCACCGGCTGCCGGTCGGGATCGCGCTGCTCATCCAGTACATCGGCCCGGTGCTCGTCGCCATCTGGGCGCGTACGTTCGGACACGAGCACGTTCGCCGCCGCATCTGGCTCGCGCTCGCGCTCTCGCTCACCGGGCTGACGCTGATGGTGCAGCTCTGGAACGGCGTCACGCTCGACGGGCTCGGCGTGACGTTCGCGCTCGTCGCCGCCGTCGTGTACGCGATCTACCTCCTGCTCGCGGAGCGCGAGGTTCGCGAACGCGAGGCGATCCCGCTCCTCGCATGGGGCTTCTTCTTCGCCACCGTGTTCTGGACGGTGACGCAACCGTGGTGGAGCTTCCCTGCGTCGCGGGTCGCGCGCACGGTCTCGCTGCAGGGCCGCCTGCACGGGGTGCACCTGCCCGTGTGGGCGCTCGTCCTCTGGGTGATCGTGCTCGGCTCGGCCGTGCCGTTCACCCTCATCGTCGGCGCGCTCCGGCACATCAGCGCGACGCGCGTGGGAATCGCCGCGATGCTCGAGCCGGTCGTGGCGACCGTCGTCGCGTGGGTCTGGCTGCGGGAGTCGCTGTCGGCGCTGCAGCTCGCGGGCGCCGTGGTCGTGCTCGGCGGGATCGCGCTCGCGCAGACGGCGCGCTAGTCCGACTGCATGAGCGAACGCAGCTCGGCGAGCTTCTCGCCGCGGAGCTCGTCGCGCTCGCCGCGGTCGATGCGGTCGAGCAGCTCCCGCACGAGCGGGGCGAGGTCGAGCGGATTGAACGGCTTCGTCACGTAGTCGATGCCGCCGATGTCGAGGCCGCGCGCGCGGTCGCGGAACTCGGCGCGCGCCGTCAGGAAGATGATCGGGATCTCGCTCGTGCGGTCGTCCTGGAGCAGCTGCTCCGCGACGCGCCACCCGTCGAGCCGCGGCATCATCACGTCGAGGAGCACGACGTCGGGCCGCTCGGCGTACGCGAGCTCGAGCCCGCTCGGCCCGTCGGACGCCTCGAGCACCTCCATGCTCTCGGCCTCGAGGTTGACGCGGCAGAGGAGGCGGATCGGCGCCTCGTCGTCGATGACGAGGACGCGGGTCATCCGGCCGTCCCCACGGGTGCTGCCAGCGGTAGCTCGATTGCGAACGTCGATCCTTCTCCTTCGCGAGAGGTCACGGAGATCTTCCCACCCATGGCGGTCACCAAGCCTCGGGCGATGAACAGACCGAGCCCTGTGCCACCCGTGCCGATGCGAGCATCGGCGTCGGTCCCACGGTAGAACTTGCGGAAGATCTGCTCCTGGTCCGAGAGCGGGATGCCGATCCCGTCGTCGGCAAAGACGAGCTCGACCGTCTCGCCCTTCCGTTCCGCGCCGATGCGCACGGTGCCGCCTGCCGGCGAGTAGCGGACCGCGTTGTCGAGAAGGATGGAGCACACCTGCAGGAGCTTCTGCGGGTCCGCGCTCGCCGCCACCGGCTCGTCCGGGAGCTCGACGACGAACGAATGGTCGTTCAACGCACCGAGCTGCACCGACTCCACCGCCTCGCCCACGACCTCGCGGACGTCCGTGTGCGTGAGATGCACCTGAAGGTCTCCCGTATCCAGCCGCGCGACGTTCAGCAGGGCGTCGACGATCTGCGTGAGGCGCTGCGACTCGGACGCGATGTAGCCGAGAAACGTCGTCCGCTCCGCGTCGCCGAAGAGGACGTCCTGGCGGAGGAGCGTCTCGGCGAAGCCGTAGATCGAGGTAAGCGGCGTCCGCAGCTCGTGCGACACGGTGGAGACGAAGTCGGACTTCATCTGCTCGACGAGCCGGTCGGCGGAGATGTCGCGGAAGGCGAAGATGCGGCCGGAGACGACGCCGAGCGGGTCGCGCATGACCGCCTCGCTCACCGACAGCCACACCTCCTCTCGGCCGCGCATGATCGAGACGAGACGGTCGCCGGGCGGCGTCGACAGCTCCGACTCGAGGTTGCGCTGCAGAACCTCGACCGGCGTGCGACCGAGCGCGTCCGCAGCCTCCACTCCGGTGATCTTCTCCGCCGCCTCGTTCCAGAGGACGACGGTTCCCTCCCGGTCGACGGCGACGATTCCGTCGGCGATGTTCGCGAGGATGGCGACACTGCGCTCGCGCTCGAGCGCGACGCGCTGGTACAGCTCCGCGTTCGCGAGCGCGCCCGCTGCGCTCGCCGCCAGCGCGAGCAGCGCGTCGATCTCCTCCTCGCGCCACACCCGCGGACGCGTCGAGTACACCGCGAGCACGCCGCCTCCGCCCAGCGGCACGCCGAGGAAGCCGGTGTTGCCGGCGGCGAGCATCGGGTCGAGTTCGCGGAGCCGTGCGTCCGCGCCCGCGTCCTCGAGCGCCACCGGCGAGCGCGACTGCACGACGTCGCCGGAGAGCCACGCCTCGGCCGAGCTGCGCGATCCGATCGTTTCGCCGGCGCCGACACCGCTCGCCGCGCCGACGACCAGCTCTCCGCTCTCGACCGTACGGATCGCGCACCCGTCCGCGTGCAGGAGGTCCTGCGCCTGGGCGACGACCTCGTCGAGGATCGCCTCCGGATCGAGCTCGCGGCTGAGCAGACGGCCGGTGCGCGCGAGCTGCTGCGCGAGCGAGCGGGCGCCGCGCTCCGCCTCGTACAGCTCGCTGCGCTCGAGCGCGCCGCGGACCGCGCGTGCGAGGTGCTGCGCGAGCTCGAGGTCGTCCTCCGTGAACGTGCGCGGCTCGTCGAAGAAGATCGCGACGAGGCCGCCGGCGCCGTCGCGCGGGCTGACGACGGGAACCGAGAGAAGGCAGCTGAGGCCGGCGCGCGTCGCAGCGTCGCGCCAGGCCTGCGGAATGCGCTCGTCCTGCCCGAGCATCGGCGCGGCGATGACGCGCCCGTGCAGCGCCGCGCGGACGACCGCGCCGCCGTCGGGCGAGATGGGCTCGGAAAAGAGCTCGACGATCGCATCCGGCAGGTTGTGCGCGCCGCTGAGGACCAGCTCGCCGCCCGCGGCCGGCATCAGCGCCGCCGCGGCCGCGCCGCCGAGCGCCTCCGACGCAGCCTGCGCCACCGCTTCGAGGGTCTCGGCACGCGTGAGCGACTCGCCGAGCACGGCGGCGATTCGGTAGAAGCCACGCTGCACACGTGCCTGGCGCGTGCTGCGACTGAACGTCTCGGCGTTCCGCAGTGCGAGCGAGGCAAGGGCTGCGAACGCCTCGAGCACGTCGGAGTCCCGCGCCGTGTACACCTCGTTGCGGCGCCGGCCGACGCCGAGCACGCCGCGCACGCCGTCGCTCCAGCGCATAGGCGCGACGATCGCGTCGGTGAAGCCGGCGTACGCCGGATGCGGGATCTCGTCCGCGACCGAGCCGTACTCCGTCGCCGTGAGCGCGCGCCCTTCCCGAATGGCGAGGCCCGAGAGGCCGCGGTCGGCCGGGAACTCGAAGCCGACGAGCGACGGATCGAGCCCGTGCACGGCCGCGCAGCGCAGCACGCCGCGCTCGCGGTCGTAGAGATAGCAATCGGACGCGTCCGCCTGGAGGAGCGCGGCCACCTCGTCGGCCAGGCGCTGCAGGACGGCGGGAAGCTCGAGCTCGCCGCTCACCACTTCCGCCGCGCGCAGGAGCGCGGACCGCTCGCCGAGCCGCTCGCGGTTCTCGTCGATGAGGAAGCCGAGCCGGAGCGCGAGCGCGACCTCGACCGCCACCGCCTCGAGCAGGGCGACGTCACCGTGCGTCCACGCGCTGGGGTGCGAGCGCGACGCGGTGAGCACGCCGAGCGGCGACCCGTCGGCGCGCACCGGGGTGGACGCGACCGAGCCGACGCCGAGCGCTCGCAATGCGGAGATGCCCTGCGGGTCGAGGTCGGAGCTGTGCTCGACGTCGCCGACAGCCACCGTCCGCTCCCAGCGCAGCGCCAGGTCCGAGACGGGCAGGTGGGTCCCGTCGTCGAGGATCGGTCCGGTGCCGGCCTCCGCCCATTGCGCGACGACGTGGACGCCGCTCGCCTGCGTCAGCCGGACGAAGCAGCGGTTCGCGCCCAGCGCGCGGCCGGCCTGCTCCACCGCCGCCCGCAGCGCCTCGGCCGCGTCGAGCTCGGTCCGGAGCCTGCGCCCGATCGACATCACCAGCCGCTCCCGCTCGAGCGCCTCGCCGAGCGCGAGCGTCGAGCGCGTGCGCTCGAGCGCGATCGTCGCTTCGGACGCGAGAGCCTGCAGCACCGTCAGGTCGTCGGAGGAGAACACGCGGTGGTCGACGGTGGAGGCGGCGGAGATGACGGCGATGACGCGCTCGCCCGTGATGAGCGGGACGTAGGCCGCGCTCTTCGCCCCCGTCGCCTGGGCGAGACGTGCGCTCACGCGAGAGTCGCCGACGTCGTACACGGCGAACCCGATTGCCTCGCGGGCCGCCGTTCCGATCCCGGACGGCTCGTGCTCGATGTCGATGCGCACGGTGGGCCACCAGTCGACGTCCTCGCCGTTCTGCCGGCCGAGGAACCCGGACGCCTCCGCGCCGTCGTCGGAGACGAACGTGAGGGCCACGAAGTCGACGCCGAAGAGCGCGGCGATCTCGTCGAGGAGGGCGCGGGCGACACCCTCGACGTCGGACGTCCGGGCGAGCTCGGCGGCGATGCGCCGCATGCTGTCGCGCTCGCGCTCCCCCTCCGCCATCGCCGCGGCATGCCGACGGGCGGCGCGGAGCCGGAAGCCGGTGCCGACCGCGAGCCCGACGATCAGGGCCGCGAGCGACCCCGCCAGGCTTTCCCACGCCCCGGCGAGGCCGAGAAGACCTGCGGAGTGGAGCTCGGTTGTCCACATGCTGGGCGGCGAAGATCATACGGGCCGGGAACGGCCCCCGGACATGGAAAAGCCCGCCGCTCGGGGGGGTCGGTGCGGCGGGCTCCTCCAAGTTGCTCACCGCGGCTACACAGAGCTAGGAACGCACGCCGCAGTGTGCATCGCCCAGTGTCAGCACGGTAAACCGGCGGGGACAACCCGGCAATGGGCCGTCCGGCCCATCTTTTGAACGAGGATTCATCCCGTTCGAGGGGCACAAAACGTCCTCACAGCGACCCTTAACGCTTCGCTCACCGCCACCCGGGTACCCTCATTCCCGGCAGTGGTTGAGCGGGTTCTTCTGGCCTCTCCACGGGGGTATTGCGCCGGTGTCGAGCGGGCCGTCGAGACCGTCCGCCGTGCGCTCGCGCTCTACGGCGCGCCCGTCTACGTCCGGAAGCAGATCGTGCACAACACGCACGTCGTACGCGAGCTCGAGGCGGACGGCGCGGTCTTCGTCGCGTCCGTCCACGACGTCCCCGAAGGCTCGCCGATCGTGTTCTCGGCGCACGGGGTGGCGCCCGCCGTGCGCACCGCCGCGCACGGCCGCGGCCTCACGGCCATCGACGCGACCTGCCCGCTCGTCACGAAGGTGCACACGCAGGCGCGCCGGTACGCGCAGCGGGGCTACCGGATCGTGCTCATCGGGCATGCCGGCCACGAGGAGGTCGAAGGCACGACCGGCGAGGCGCCGGAGTCGATCGTCCTCGTCGAGTCGGTGAGCGACGCCGAGCGGGTCGAGCTTCCCGCCGGCGCCCCGACGGCGTACATCACGCAGACCACGCTGTCGGTGGACGAGACGCGCGAGATCGTCGACGTGCTCCGCCGGCGCTTTCCCGGGATCGAAGGGCCGGCGCGCGAGGACATCTGTTACGCCACCTCCAACCGGCAGTGGGCCGTGAAGGAGCTCGTGGGCGAGGTCGACCTCCTGCTCGTCGTCGGCTCCCGCAACTCGTCCAACTCGGTTCGCCTCGTCGAGGTCGCCCACGCCGCCGGCGTCCCCGCGCACCTCGTCGACGACGCCGACGAGATCGACGAGCGCTGGCTCGACGACGTCCGCGTCGTCGGCGTCACCGCGGGCGCGTCCGCGCCGGAGCGGCTCGTCCGCGACGTCTGCGACTGGTTCCGTG
>JAFALP010000280.1 GCA_019234175.1 Actinomycetota bacterium
AGTCGACGACCACCTCCACCAGCCGCCGGCGGTGCACGAGCAGCGAGGCGATGAAGCTCGGCGCACGGTCGGGAGCGGGCGCCTTGTTCACGTCCGCGAGGTAGCTGCCGAACTGCAGCAGGAACGCAAACGTGATGAGCACTCCGATGAGCGTGATACGCGTGTCGTCGAGCACCTTGTACGCGAGGCTCGTCAAGCCGAGCGCCGCCGACACGACGGTCAGGAGCACGACCGCACGCTTGTCGGAGAGTCCCTCGTACACGAGCCGGTGCGAGGTGTGGTCGCGGCCGCCCTGCGTCACCGGCCGCCCTTCGAGCAGGCGCACGATGGTGACGAGCGACGTGTCGAGGATCGGCACGGCGAGCACGAGCAGCGGCAGGAGCAGCGTCGCGACCGTCGATCCGGCGACCGTCCACGCGGACGCGAGGCCGAGCGACCCGAGGGCAAAGCCGAGCACCTGGCTGCCGCTGTCGCCCATGAACACCGACGCCGGTCCGCGCAGTCGCAGGTTGTACGGCAGGAAGCCGAGGCACGCGAAGCAGATCGCGAGCGCGAGCAGCGCGATCATGTGGTCCGGGTGGATCGTGAACGAGTCGATGGCGAAGAACGCGCAGCCGACGGTCGCGAGCGACGCCGCCAGCCCGTCCATGTTGTCGAGCAGGTTGAACGCATTCGTCATGCCGAGCAGCCAGAAGACGGCGAGCGCAGTGGCGGCGACGCCGTTCGAGATGATGTGCACGCGGTCGCCGGACCAGATGACGAGCGCCGCGGCACCGCCCTGGGCGGCGAGCTTCGCGAGCGGCGGCAGCCGGTACACGTCGTCCACGAGGCCGGCGAGGAAGAGGATCGCGCACCCGCCGAGGATGCCGCCGAGCTCGCGGCTCGCCGGGATGACGCCGGCCGCGGCGGCGATGCCGGCGGCGGCGAGGATGCCCGCGAGGATGCCGCTGCCGCCGAGGAGTGGCGTCGACTTCGTGTGCCAGCGGTCGGATCGCGGCGCGGCGACGACGTGTCGCGCCGCCGGCGTCAGGCGCAGGAGCCAGATGGTGAGGAGGCTCGTGGGGAGCGCGACGAGTGCGGCGGCGGCGACGGTCACGGAGCAACCTGCCTGGCCACGTGCCTGAGCCTAGTCATGGGCTGTTAAGCGGGTGTATGGGCACTCCCGTCCGCTAGTTTGGCCGCCGGACCAGACATGGAAACAAGCCTCCTCGAGCTGCTCCGCTGCCCCCTCTGCCACGCGCGGATCGACGCCGAGGACGGGTCGCTTTCGTGCTCCGGCTGCGGCCGCGGGTTCGGGGTCGAGCACGGGATCCCGCTCATGCTCCACGAGGACCTTCCCGGCGCGCGCGAGAAGCTGGGCGAGACCGGCGGCTGGGTGGAGAAGGCGCAGGCGGAGGGCTGGTACGAGCCGAACGACGAGGTGGACGCGGTCCTCCCGTTCGTCAACCGCGCGCTTGGCTGGAACGACCTCGGCTGGCTCGCGAACGGGCACTCGTTCCAGGTTCTGCTCGACCGGTACGTCGGCGAGCAGCGCGGCATGCGCGTGCTCGAGGTCGGCGCGGCGAAGGCATGGGCGGCGCCGTACTGGCTCGAGCGCGACTGCGAGTTCGTCGCCACCGACATCCTCGTCGACGACAAGATCGGCCTCGGCCGCGGCGCCTTCTACGGCGACTTCGGCCGCGTGCAGGCCGACGGCGAGCATCTTCCCTTCCCGGACGCGAGCTTCGACGTCGTCTACTGCCTCGCCACGCTCCACCACGCACTCGACCTGCGGCAGATGGTCCGGGAGATGAGCCGCGTTGCTCGCTCGGGTGCAATCGTCGCCGGCCTGAACGAGGGGACTCGCGGCGTCGGGCGAAGTCCGGAGAATCCCGACCAGGCGGCGGAGAAGGAGGTCGGCATCAACGAGCACGTGCACACGGTCTGGGCGTACTTCGACGCGTTCACGCGCGCCGGCCTGCGCGTACGCCGGCTCGAGCGACCCGACGGCTGGGCGCCGTCGCCATACGGGCGCATGCTCTCGAAGATCCCGAAGATCGGGCTCTCGCTCGGGACGATGGTGCACCTGAGCGCGGTGCACTACTGCGGCGTCTCCATCTACGCGAGGAAGCCCGCGTGAGCGTCTACGCCGATCTCGTCCGCTACCGCGAGCTGTTCGCGAATCTCTTCCGCCGCGACCTGCAGGCGAAGTATCGAGGGTCTGCGCTCGGCGTGCTCTGGACGATCGTGAATCCGATCATGCTCATGGGCGTCTACCTGCTCGTGTTCAGCGTCGTGCTGCACTCGGGGTTCGCGAAGCTGCCGCACTACCCGCTGTTCCTTCTCTCGGGGCTCGCCATCTGGACCTTCTTCGCGGCGGCCCTGCAGTCGGCGACTCGTTCGATGCTCGACAACGCGAACCTCATCCGCAAGATCCGCTTCCCTCGTCAGCTCGTTCCGCTATCCGTCGTCGGCGCACATCTCGTCAGCTTCGCGGTGATGCTCGTCCTGCTCCTCGTGGTCAACGCGATCGCGCTCCCGCGGGCCCGTGCGACCGAACTGCTGGCCGTGCCTCTCGCTGTTCTCGTGCTCGGCCTCGTGTCGGGCCTCGCGCTCACGCTCGCGTCGCTCAACGTGCTCTTCCGCGATATCGAGTTCATCGTCGCGGCGCTGCTCGTCCCGTGGTTCTTCCTGACTCCGGTGATCTACCCGCTCACGTCGGGAACGATCGCCGCCCACAAGCACATCGTCGCTGCCATCCATTGGGTGAATCCGCTCTCTCCGGCCGTGCAGGCGATCCGCGCGCCGCTCTTCTTCGGGCAGATGCCGTTCTGGGGCGACGCGCTCTATCTCGTCGTCGCGAGCGCGATCGCGCTCGCTCTCGGCGCGTACGTGTTCACGCGCGTCGACGACCAGATCGCGATCGAAGTCTGATCACCATCCGGCCGTCGAACATCCATGGCTCGTCGCCCGTGGGGCGATAGGCCGGTAACCCGGCGATCTCGTCGTTCGGCTCCAGCGGCGGGAGGAGCGACGGCCCCACGAGCGGATGCGGGAAGCGCGGGTGCCGCCCGCCCTCGGGCGCATACGGCTTCAGCTCGGGGAGCTTCGCGCCGACGACGGCGCCGCCCACGGCCTCGTAGCCCTCGGCGTGCAGCGCGTCGGCGCGCTCCTGCCAGTCGGCGGCGAGCTCGGCGTCGCCTGTGAACGCCACCGCGTTCGATGCGTCGCGCGGCGCGACCTCGACCTCGCGCTCGAGCGCGTCGTTGCCGAGCTCGCTCAGCCAGAAGCGGTTCTCCTCCACGAGGTCGACCGCGAACCGATAGCGGCCGGGCGGGATCGGTCCGCGCAGCGCGAACGTCTGCTCGAGCGTCTCGCCCGGCGCGACGGCACGCTCGAGCGGCGTCCGGATCCCGTCCCACACGATGGCGTTGCCGCGCTCGTCGAGCCAGTGGTACGCGAGGAAGATGCCGTCGGCAGGACCGCGCGAGCGCCACGGCGCCGTTCCCTCGTTCGCGAGCTCGACGGTCGCGAGCTGCCGCGCTCCGGCCTCGACCGGCGCGAGCTCGAGTGCGTGCCACCGCACCACCAGCGGGCCTGACCGAGGCACCGGGCTACTGTAGATGCATGGCCGACCCCCTTCTCGTGCGCGTCGCGCGACGCGAGCCTGCGGAGCGGACGCCCGTGTGGTTCATGCGCCAGGCCGGCCGCTCGCTTCCCGAGTACCGCGCGCTGCGCGAGCGCCACCCGTTCTTCGAGCTGGCAGGGACGCCGGAGCTCTGCGCGGAGGTGACGCTGCAGCCGGTCCGCCGGCATCACGTCGACGCCGCCGTCCTCTTCGCGGACATCATGACGCCGGTCGTCGGCATGGGCATCGACGTGAGGCTCGTGGAGGGAGTCGGGCCGGTGATCGACCATCCCATCGCGAGACGCGCCGACGTCGAGCGGCTTTCCGTCACGGAGCCGGACGAGAACGTCCTCGCCGCGATCCGCATCGTGCGCGCCGAGCTCGCGCCCGACCGTGCGCTCGTCGGATTCTGTGGCGGGCCGTTCACCGTCGCCGGCTATCTCGTCGAGGGAAAGCCGAGCCGCGACTTCGCGCGCACGAAGGCGTTGATGTATCGCGAAGCGGATACGTGGCACGCGCTGATGGAGAAGCTCGCCGACCAGTTCTCCCGCTACGTCGCCGCGCAGGTCGCAGCCGGCGCCGACGTGGTCCAGCTCTTCGACTCCTGGGTCGGTGCGCTCTCGCCGGCCGACTACACCGAGTACGTCGAGCCGTACTCCGCACGCATCCTCGCCGCCGTCGACGTGCCCACCATCCACTTCGGCACCGGCGCGACGGAGGAGCTCGTCGAGCAGCTGGCGCGCGCCGGCGGCGACGTCATCGGCGTGGACTGGCGGCTCCCGCTCGCGGCGGTCCCCGAGGACCGAGCGGTGCAGGGGAACCTCGACCCGGCCGTGCTGCTCGGGCCGTGGGACCACGTCGAGGCGGCGGCGCTCGACGTCCTCGCGCAGGGAGCCGCGCGCTCGCACGTGTTCAACCTCGGGCACGGCGTGCTTCCCCAGACGGACCCCGACGTCCTGACGCGGCTCGCCGCGCTCGTCCGGGATCGAACGGCGGTCGTGCGTGCCTGACGCCGTCGTGCTGATGGCATACGGGTCGCCGGAGCGGCTGGCAGACGTTCCCGCCTACTACGCCGACATCCGCGGCGGCCGCCCTGTCGCGCCGGAGAATCTCGAGGATCTCGTCGACCGCTACCGCCGGCTCGGGATCGAGGAGTCGTCGCCGCTGAACGCGATCACCGAGGAGACGCGCGCGGCGCTGGAGCGCGAGCTCGGGCTGCCCGTGTACACCGGCATGAAGCATTGGACGCCGCGCATCGCCGATGCCGCCGGTGCCGCGCGCGAGGCCGGCGCCGACCGGATCGTCGGGCTCGTGCTCGCGCCGCATTACTCGGCGCTCTCCATCAAGGGCTATCGCGACCAGCTCGAGCGGGCCGCCGACGAGGTCGAGCTCGACTTCGTCGACAGCTGGCACCTCGAGCCGGGGCTCGTCGACCTCCTCGCCGATCGCGTCCGAGGCACGGACGCGCACGTCGTCTTCACCGCGCACTCGCTCCCGGCCCGCATCCTCGACATGGGCGACCCGTACAAGGAGCAGCTGCTCGAGACCTCCCGGGCCGTCGCAGACGCGGCAGGCGTCGGCGACTGGTCCTTCTCCTTCCAGAGCGAGTCGCCGACGGGCGAGCCGTGGCTCGGGCCCGACATCCTCGACCACCTGCAGGCGCTGCACGACCAGGGCGTCGAGCACGTGCTCGTCTGTCCCGTCGGGTTCGTGTCCGATCATCTGGAGATTCGCTGGGATCTCGACGTGGAGGCGCGGGAGAAGGCGGCCGAGCTCGGCATGCGGCTGGAGCGCATCGACATGCCGAACGCCGACCCGGCGTTCGTGCGCACGCTTGCGGCCATCGTGCGGAGGGAGCTGCAGTGAGGCCGGGCGAGATCAGCGTCGAGCACGCTGCGCGGCGCTTCCGCGTCTATCCGCGCGAGCGCCGGGCCCTGAAGGATCTCGTGGTGGCGCGCGGCCAGGTGCGCGGCACCGACGTGTGGGCGCTGCGCGACATCTCCTTCCACGTCGAGCCGGGAAGCGCTGTCGGCCTCGTCGGGCGCAACGGCTCGGGGAAGACGACACTGCTGCGGCTGCTCTCGGGGATCATCAAGCCGACGTCGGGCGTCGTCGGCGTCGGCGGCCGCGTCGGCTCGCTCCTCGAGCTCGGCGCCGGCTTCCATCCCGACCTCACCGGGCGCGAGAACGTCTACCTGAACGGCTCCATCTACGGGCTGAAGCGCGCGACCATTCGGGAGCGGCTCGACGAGATCGTCGCGTTCGCCGGGCTCGAGGACTTCATCGACCTGCCGGTGCGCACCTACTCGTCGGGGATGTACATGCGCCTCGGGTTCGCGATCGCGTCGCACATCGAGGCCGACGTCCTTCTGCTCGACGAGGTGTTCGCCGTCGGCGACGAGTCGTTCCAGCGCAAGTGCTTCGGGAAGATCGCCGAGTTCAAGAATCGCGGCGGCACGATCCTCTTCGTCTCGCATGACGCGCAGGCCGTCGAGCGGTTGTGCGACCGCGCAGTGCTCCTCCGCGGCGGCGAGGTC
>JAFALP010000019.1 GCA_019234175.1 Actinomycetota bacterium
GGAGATCAACAGCTCCAGCGGGCTGCGGAAACGGAGCGCGATCGCCGCGTCGGCGTGCTCGACGGCGAGCCGCTCGATGATCGGCCGGATGCGAGCGCGCTTCGGGCCCACGCGCTTCCGCGCCTCGCTGACGAAGCTACGAGGCAACGAGGGCTGGTGGCTGATGAAGGCGCGGGCCTGCGCAGACGAGGTCGAGAGCCGGACAGCCTGCGCACGCGAACTCGCTCGGCGTCGGCCGGAACTCCCCGGCCTGGATCCGTGCGATCGCGTCGGACAGCTCGTGCTCCAGCTCGGGCATCCGGTCGCGCGTGAACGTTGTCGAGACCGGCGCGTCCGGCTGCTCGAGGAAGTGATAGACGACTTCGACCTCGTCGGCGCCGGCGCGGAAGCAGGCGAGCGCGTACACGAGCCGCTGCAGGTGGTAATCGTCCTCGACGATCTCGGCCGGCGTCGACTCGCCGATGGCGTTCGTCTTGTAGTCGAGGACGAATGCGTGGCCGTCCTCCAGATGGAAGACGTCGAGAAAGCCGTGCACGAGGACGCCGTCGTGCTCGAACGTGAACGGCCGTTCCTTCGTCGCGCCCGCGAGCGAGGCGACGCGGCGCGCCACGTCCGAGTCGCGGTACGCGGTCACGAAGCCGCGGATCCTCTCGTTCTCGACCTCGGGCATCGGATCGCCGGGGACGAGCTCCTCCAGCAGCCGGTGCACCGCGCTTCCGAGCTCGGTGGCGGACATCTCGCCGTCGCCTCGTCCTTCGACCGGTAGCTCGCGCATCCCGATCGCGTAGCGCGCGTAGTACTTGTACGAGCACTGCTCGAACGTCGACAGCGCCGTGAACGAGAGCCGGCGGACGCGGAAGAGCGGCGGCTCGGGCGGCGCGGTCAGCGGCGGCAGCTCCGGTGCCGGCTGCGTCACCGCCTCCTCGAGCACGGCGAAGAGCTCGAGCTGCCCCGGCTCGGGCTCGGCGACGAGCGCATCGGCCCAGTCCGCGTCGCGATGGCGGTCGACGCGCACGAGCAGCCGCGCGTCGCCGCGCACGAGCTCGACCGGCGTCTCCGCGGCGGCCTCGAGCTCGGCGTCGGCCTCGAGCCGGCCGAGGACCCACCCGATGGGCGTCGTCGCGTCCGAGGCACGCTCGCGGTCGATCGCGCCGGAGACGATCAGCCGCTGGCGCGCACGGGTCATCGCCACGTAGTAGAGGCGCAGGCGCTCGGCCTTCTCCTCCTCCTCGCGCGCGGCCTTCACCTCGTCGTAGTCGAAGGCGCCGCGGCGCTTCGTCGTCACCGGGTCGGCGACGCGGAAGCCGAAGCGCCCGTCGGAGAGCGCGAGGATCTCCTCCGCCGACGGCGGCGCCTTGTCGCGCCCGGCGTCGGCGACGATCACGACCTCGAACTCGAGCCCCTTGGCGGCGTGGATGGTGAGCAGGCGGACGGCGTCGGCTCCCTCCTCCTCCGCCACCGCCTCCAGCTCTCGCGCGCCGAGCGCCTCCTGCTCGCCGACGAAGCGCACGAAGCCCTCGACGTCGGGGCCACGGAGCTCCTCGTACGAGCGGGCGAGCCGTGCGAGCTTGCGCATGTTCGCGTAGCGGCGGCGGCCGTCCCACTGCGCGAGCACGGCAAGGTCGTAGTCGTGCTCGGCGACGACGCGCTCGCACAGCCGTTCGAGGGAGAGGCGCGGCATCGCCGCCGCCAGGCGGTCGTACCGCTGCCGGAACGCGCGCATCAGCCGCTCGTCGTGCTCGGAGAGCCCGGGTGGAAGCGTGCGCTCGAGGCCGGCGAAGATGGGCCGCTTCGATGCCGCGCGCCGCAGGAGGACGAGCGCGTCGTTCGAGACGCCGACGAAGGGCGACGCGAGCACGCTCACGAGCGCACGGTCGTCGTACCGGTTCTGCAGCAGCCGCAGGTACGAGAGGAGGTCGACGACCTGCTGCTGGCCGAAGTACCCCTTGCCCGTCGCGCGGTACGTCGGCAGCCCTGCGCGCCGGAGCTCCTGCTCGTACACCTCCGCGTCCGTGCCCGCCGCGAACAGGACGACGATCTCGCCCGCCGTGGCCGAGCCCGTGTCGACCAGCTCGCGCACGCGCCGCGCGATCGCCCGCGCCTCGGCGCGGCGCCAGTGCACACCCGTGTCGCGGTAGGCGGCCTTGTCCGTGACGAGAAGCTCCACCGGGTGGCCGAAGACGGGGTCGGGGAACTCGGCTGCCGCGGCGAGCGGCTGGAACTCGCCGCCGAAGTGGGCGCCGAAGAGCTCGTTCACCGCAGCGAGCACCTCCGGCCGCGAGCGGTAGTTGAGCGTCAGCGGGAGAAGCTGCGCCGCCTGCTCGCGGCGCTCGCGGAAGACGCCGACGTCGGCGTGGCGGAAGCCGTAGATCGCCTGGAACTCGTCGCCGACGAAGAAGAGCTCGGCGCGGCCCTCGGCCAGCAGGTCGACGAGCTCGCACTGCAGGCGGTTCGTGTCCTGGAACTCGTCCACCATGATGGAACGGAACCGCAGCGACTCGCGCGCACGGATGTCGTCGTCGTCGCGCAGCAGGTCGCGCGCCTGCAGCTGGAGGTCCTCGAAGTCCAGAGCGGACTCGCGCGCCTTCTCTTCCGCGTAGGCGGCGGCGAAGCGCTCGAGCAGCTCCTGCAGCAGGTCGCGGTCGCGGGCGGCGACGACGTCGAGCGCCGCCTGCTCCACCGCCTTGCGCGCCTCTTCGTAGGCGACGCCCTTGTCGCCGCGGACACGGAACCCGGAGAGGTCGATGAGCCGGTCGGGGCCGGGGTCGCGGTCGAGCAGCTCGAGGAGCTGCGCCGCCGTCTCGTGGTCGACGGCGCCGGCCGCGTCGCGCAACTCGGCGACGCGGTCGCCGAGCTCGGGGCGGTCGCCGACCCCGAGGACGAGGTCGCGGCCGGCGGAACGCAACGTCTCGTACACGCCGGTGAGCATGCGGCGGAGCCCGTCGGCGCCGTAGGTCGCGAGCAGCTGCAGGCGCGCGGGCTCGCCGCCGCTGCAGAACTCGGCGAGCGCGCGCTCGAACGCCTCGCTGCGCAGGACGGCGCCCTGCGCCTCGTCCAGCTCGCGGAAGCGCGGGTCGAGGCCCGCGGCGAACGGGTACGTCTTCAAGAGGCGCAGGCAGAAGCCGTGGATCGTCGAGATCCAGGCGCCGTCGAGCTCGCGGGCGAGGTCGTGGCGGCCGCGCGCGGCGAGCTCGGCCCGGACACGGGTGCGAAGCTCGCCCGCAGCGCGCCGCGTGTACGTGATGACGAGGATCGAGTCGACGTCGAGCCCCTGATCGCACACCGCGCGCACGAACCGCTCGACCAGCACCGCCGTCTTGCCGGTGCCGGCGCCCGCCGACACGAACACCTCCCCCGTAGCCTCGACGGCGGCGAGCTGCTGCTCGTTCACGCGCGCTCCACGCGGCACATCGGCCAGAGGTCGCACCAGGGCGGGCACTCGCCTCCGCGGGGGTCGTGCTCGACGTCGCCGGTGCGGATCCGGCCGGCGAGGCGCCGCGCCGTCTCCTCCGCGTTCGCGACCATCGACCAGAATCCGTCCTCGTCGAGGTAGTCGGTGCGGACGTACCCCGCGAGCGTCTCGCCCTCTTCCTTGCGCAGGAGCCCGCGTGCGCGACGCTCGCCGGCGAGCGGCCTGTAGACCCCGCCGAGCGGCTCGATGCCTACCAGGTCGCGCAGCACGAGCATGTAGAGCGGCAGCTGGAGCCGGAGCTCCTTCTCGATCTCGACCGCCGAATGCGCGTGCTTGCCCGACTTGTAGTCCTGCACGATCCCGCGCGCGCTGAAGGGATCGATGTCGATCCGGTCGATCTTCCCGGACAGGGTCAGCCCCGAGCCGAGGTCGAGCCCCCGCTGCAGCTCCGGCGCGGCGCGCTCGGTTCCGAAGGCCACCTCGAAGCGGCGCGGCACGAGCTGCAGCTCGGCCGCGCACTCCTCGTGCACGAGCGCCTCGAGATCGCGCCACAACGTCTGGTCGAGCTCGCGCGCCTGCATCTCGGTCATCTCCATGCGAACGCCTGCGATAGCCTCGTCGAGGCAGGCGCGCATGAGGCGGACCGCGCCGTCCTCGACGCGCCCGTCGAGCTTCTCGACTCCGAGCTCCTTGGGTAGACGCGTGAAGAATTTGAACAGCGCACTATGGGCGACCGAGCCGCGGAGCCTCGGGTCGACTTCCGCGTCGATCGAGCGCGGGTCCAGCAGCCGGTCGACGAACCAGGCGGAGGAGCAGTCGGCGAACCGTTCGAGCTCGGTGACGTTGAACGTCGTCCGCGACCCCAGTTGCTCCAGCACGATGGAGTTGAGGAGCTGCGTCGGCCGCCGGAACGCGGCGAGCGCGCGGTCGAGCCGGCGCTCCCAGCCGTTCGCGCGTGCCAGCGCCTCCGCCTGCGCCTCGTCCGTGGCGGCGAGCGCCGCCACGGCGCGCAGCCGCTCGCGTTCCGTCGGCGCGTCGGAGAGCGTCCACGTCAGCGCCGAGAGGGGCCGCCTGCGCGTCCACCGGCGCACGTCGTCGGCGTCGAAGAGCGCCTGCACCTCGTCCCAGAACGGGCTCGCCTCGCGCGGCGCGCCGTCGTCGGTCGCCGCCTCACGCACGAGGTAGAGGCGCTCGGACGCGCGCGTGCACGCGGTGTAGAAGAGGTAGCGGTCGCGACTGACCGGGTCGGGCCGCTCGAGGCGCGCGCCACGCGTGTCGAGATCGCGGCGCGCATCGTCGTCGAGGAACGGCGACGCCGAGCCGCGCCGCGGCAGGCTCCCCTCCTCCAGCCCCAGCACGAACGCGACGTCGAACTGGCGCGTGCGCGCGCGCAGGAGGTCGACGACGGCGACGCGGCCCGGTTCGTCGCCGCGCATCGGCCGCAGCACGTGACGCTCGAGCGACGACACGACGTCCTCACGCGAGAGGGCGCCGGCGAGGCTCTGCCACCGGCCGAGCTCGCCGAGGAGGCGCGTGATCGCCTCGCCCGCGCGCAAGTCGAGCCGAGACGACTCACCGACCGGAGGCGCCTCGAGGCCGTACGCACTGCGGAGCATCCGGGCGACGAGCTCGCCGGCCGCCTCGACCGGGTCCTCCGCGGCGCGAAGCTCCTCGAGTGCCGGCAGCGGCGAGCCGCGCAGCTTCTCCGCCTCCTCGACGACGCGCTCGGGCGCCTGCACCGCGCGGCCCCGCAGCCGCCCTTCGACGAAGTCGACGGCCCGCCGCTCGAGCCCGGAGAACGGCGAGCGGAGGTACGTGAAGAGGTCGCCGCGCGTGCCGTTCGCCCACGCGAACCGCAGCAGCGAGCTGAGGGCGTGACCGAGCGGCGTCTGCGCGAACCGCACCTCGCCGTCGATCGAGTACGGGATGCCGAACTGGCCGAGCACCGTGTCGAGAGCCCCGC
>JAFALP010000298.1 GCA_019234175.1 Actinomycetota bacterium
ATCATCTTCGGCCCGAACATGACGACGCTCGACTTCGTGCTCTCGCGCACCGCCGGCCGCGGCTTGCGCGCCGGCGACGAGATCCTCGTCTCCTCGCTGGACCACGACGGCGGCGTCGCGCCGTGGCTGGAGCTCGCCGCCGACCGCGGCTTCGAGCTCGAATGGATCGACGTCACCGGCGATCTCCGCCTCGACTACGACGACCTGGAACGCAAGCTCGACGAGCGGACGCGCGTCGTCGCCACGGTGGCGTCCGCGAACTCGATCGGGACGATCGTGGACATGAAGCGCGTCAGCGACCTCGCGCACTCCGTCGGCGCGCTCTCCTGGTTCGACGCGGTGCAGTACGCCGCGCACGAGCCGGTCGACGTGCAGGCGCTCGACTGCGACGTCTTCGTCGCGTCCGCGTACAAGTTCTGCGGGCCGCACCTGGGCGTCGCCTACGGGCGGCACGAGCTGCTCGAGTCGTGGCGCCCGTACAAGGCGCGCCCCGCGCAGAGCTCGCCCGTCGGCAGGCGCTTCGAGCCGGGCACGGCGCCGTACGAGCTGTTCGCCGGCTTCTCCGCGACGATCGCGTACCTCGAGTCGATCGGCGGCATGGAGGTGCTACGCGCATACGAGCACGACCTCGGTCAGCGCTTCCTGGACGGGCTCCCCGATTCCGCCGTCGTGTACGGCGAGCAGACGATGGAGGGCCGTCTGCCGACGTTCCTCTTCAACCTCGAGGGCGTGCCGGCGGCGGAGATCGCGGAGACGATGGCCGCGCGCGGCTTCGGTGTGTGGGCGCACGACAGCTGGTACTCGCTCGGCCTGCGCGAGAAGCTCCCGTACGACGGCGACGCCGTGCGCGTCGGGCTCATCCACTACAACACCGCCGACGAGGTCGACGGCTTCCTCGCGGAACTAGGGAGTCTCGCCCGCTAGGACACGCGCGAGGACGGCGGCGTCGACGTTGCCGCCGCTCACGATGCAGACGCAGCGGTCGTCACGGCTCCGCGCGGCGGCGAGCGCGAGGGCCCCGGCGCCCTCGGCGACGACGTGCGCACGCGAGGCGAGCAGGCGCATCGCGTCCGCGACCTCGTCGAGCGGGACCGCGACCGCCTCGTCCACGAGCTCGTGTGCACGGTCCCACATCGTCGGCAGGAGCGCGCGGCCGCCGGCGCCATCGACGAACGACGGGCGGAAGTCGATCTCGGTGGGAACGCCCGCCCGCAGCGCCGCCGTCATGGGCGCGGCCGTCTCCGGCTCGCACGCGACGACGCGCACGCCGGGCCGCAGCGCCTTCACCGCACTCGCGATCCCCGTCGTCAGCCCGCCGCCGCCCCACGGGACGAGCACGGTGTCGAACGCGTCGAGATCCTCGACGAGCTCGAGGCCGATGGTGCCGCTGCCGGCCATCACCGCCTCGTCCTCGACCGGATGGACGAACAGTCCGTCGACGCCGGGACGGCCGCGGTCGACCATCGCCTGCCACCACTCCTCGTGCGACACCGGGACGATCTCGCCGCCGAGGCGCTCGACCGCGTCCAGCTTCGCGCGCGGCGCGTCGGCCGGCGCGATGACGCGGGCCGGCACGCCCGCCTCGCGCGCCGCCCAGGCCACGCCCTGCGCCATGTTCCCGGCACTGGCGGTGACGACGCCGCCGGCGATCTCGTCGCGCGAAGCCGCGCGCACGGCCGACAGCGCGCCGCGCAGTTTGAACGAACCGATCGGCTGGAGGTTCTCGAGCTTCAGCCAGATGTGGTCGTCGAGCCGCACGAGCGGCGTCCGCAGCACGTCGTCGCCAATGCGCTCGCGCGCGCGACGGATCTCGTCGAGGGAGATCAATCGCTCTGCTTCGCGAGCTCGGTGAGCTCGGTGCGCACGCGCCACAGCTCGGGGAACATCTTGTGCTTGATCAACCCCGCGAGCAGCTCGACCGGCGTCCCCTGTGTGCCGACGACATCCTCGCCGATGACGCGGCCGACCATCTTCACGTGCCGGAAGCGCCAGATGCCGATCTGCTCGTCCCAGTCGATGAGCAGCTCCGCCAGCTGGTAGAGATGCTCGTGCTCGCGCCCGAGCGTGTACACCTCGATGAGCGAGAGGCCGCGCTCGTTGCGCACCGACTCGAACGCCGCGTACAGCGGCGGGGAGACGCGCCGCACCTCGCGGAAGCCGGG
>JAFALP010000057.1 GCA_019234175.1 Actinomycetota bacterium
ACCGCCGCGGGCGTCTCCGTTCTCCGCCGGCTGCGCGACCCCGGCGTGTACGAGGAGCTCGAGCGGCGCAGCGCGCGCCTCGCCGGCGGACTCTCCGCGTTCGGCGTCGTCCAGCGCGTGGGCGCGATGCTCACGCTGTTCCAGACCGACCGTCCGGTGCGGAACTTCGAGGACGCGCAGCAGTGCGACACCGCGCGCTACGCAGAGCTGTTCCGCCATCTCCTCGAGAACGGGATCTACGTCGCCCCGTCGCAGTTCGAGGCGATGTTCGTCTCGCTCGCGCACACCGACGACGACATCGACAGGACGATCGCGACGTGTGGAACGAGATAGCCGACGGCGCAGCGGGCGAGAGCGAGCTCTGGCAGCAGGCGCTCCGGCCGGAATCGGAGCGCGCGCTCGTGTCCGTCTTCTCGCCGCTGGCGGAGCCGCGCTTCGCGCTCGGCCTCGAGACGATCTACGAGGGCTATCTCGTCCATTACGGGAGGCCTCGCCTGTTCGGGCCGAGTGACCGGGACGTGGCACTGCTGCTCGGCGACTACCTCTATGCGCACGGGCTGGTGCGGATCGCCGCGTCCGGCGACACCGACGCCGTCGCCGACCTCTCCGAGCTGATCTCGCTGTCCAGCCAGCTGCGTGCGGAGGACGCCGACGGCGACGGCCCGTTGTGGGCTGCCAGCGCGGCACTCCTCGGATCGGGCCCGCAGCTCGACGGCGCGCGGGCCGCGCTTCGTCTCCGCGGCGACGCCGCTCCGCTCGAGGCGGTTGCGCGCGCCGCCGCCGGCGACGCTGCCGTCGACGAGGCGCTCGCCGCCCACGCCGGCCTCCGGGCTTGATCCCGGGGCGCCGCCCGGGAATCCTGTCCGTATGACCGCCTCGGCCGTTCGCGAGGAACGAAAGGTCCTGACAGCGCTCTTCGCCGACGTGGTCGGATCGACCGCGCTCGCAGAGCGCCTCGACCCCGAGGACGTGAAGCTCGTGATCGGCGAAGCGGTGGCGCGCATCGTCGGCGAGGTCGAAGCGCTCGGCGGCCACGTGAAGGATCTGGCCGGCGACGGGGTCCTCGTCTTCTTCGGCGCGCCGGCGACGCGCGAGGACGACGCGGAGCGCGCGCTGCGCGCGTCCCTGCGCATCGTCTCCGAGCTCGAGGAGTACGGACGTGAGGTTCTGCGCGGCTGGGGCGTGGAGGGGTTCGCCGTCCGCGTCGGCGTGGCGACGGGACCGGTGGTCGTCGGCGAGATCGGCGCAGGCGCCCGCGTCGAGTACGCCGCGTTCGGCGACACGGTGAACGTCGCCGCGCGACTGCAGTCCGCCGCCGCGCCGGGAACCGTGCTCGTCGACGACTCGACGCGCGCAGGCGTGGAGCCGCTGTTCGAGTGGGGCGCTCCGCTCGAGCTCGAGTTGAAGGGGAAGCACGAGGCGGTCCGCGCGTGGCCCGTCGTGGGCGCGCGGACGGGGGTGCGCCGAACGGGCGTCGAGACGCAGATCGTCGGGCGCGCGGCCGAGCTCGAAGCCGGCCGCGACATGCTCGAGGCGCTGAGAGCGGGACGAGGCGGCGTGCTCGTCGTCACCGGCGACGCGGGCATCGGGAAGAGCCGTCTGCTGCTCGAGCTGCGCGCGCTCGCGGAACGCGGAGGGATCCGCTGGCTGGAAGGGCGCTGCGTCTCGTACGGTGAATCACTCCCGTACTGGCCGATCCGCGATCTGCTGCGCAGCGAGTGGATCGGAGCCGGCGCGGACGAAGCGGAGCTGCGCGTGCGCGTCGGGCTTCGGCGCCGCGTCGAGCAGGTGTTCGGCGACGCCGCCGACGAGGCGTATCCGTATCTGGGAACGCTGCTCGGCCTGTCGCTCGAGCGCGACGCGGCGGCCCACATCGGCGAGCTCTCGCCGGAGGCTTTGCAGTGGCGGACCTTCGAGGTGGTCGGCGACCTGTTCGCCCGGCTGGCAGAAGAGGCGCCGCTCGTGCTCGCGCTCGAGGACCTCCATTGGGCCGACGCCACCTCGGTGCAGCTGCTCGAGCAGCTCCTCCGGCTCGCCGAGGATTGCGCCGTCCTCCTCGTGCTCTCGCTGCGCCCCGAGCGCGACCATCCCGCATGGGGCCTGCGCGAGCAGGCTGCGCGCGAGTTTCCGCACGTGCTCCGCGAGCTCCAGCTCGTTCCCCTCGGCGACGCCGACCGCGAGCTTCTGCATGCGCTCGTCGGCGACGGGATCCTTCCCGCCGAGCTCGAGGAGCGCGTGCTCGAAGCGGCCGAGGGCAATCCGTTCTTCCTCGAGGAGCTCGTGAAGTCGCTCGCCGACGCGGGCGCACTCGTTCGGGACGGCGACGGCTGGCGCTTCGACCACGAGGTGGCGGTCGAGGTGCCGCAGACGGTCGAGCGCGTCATCCTCGCCCGCGTCGACCGGTTGTCGCCGCCGGCGCACGCGGTCCTCACCGCCGCGTCCGCGCTGGGCCGCGTCTTCGCACTGCCGCTCCTCGAGGTGGTCGTCGAGGACGGCGCCGGCGAGGCGCTGCACGAGCTGCAGCGCTTGGGCCTCCTCGATCAGAGCCGCCGGTGGCCGCAGCCGGAGTACCGGTTCCACCACGCGCTCATCCAGGAGGCCGCATACCGCACGCTGCTCGACTCGCGCCGGCGCGATCTGCACCGCCGTGCAGCCGAATGGCTGGAGCAGCGCTACGCGGGCGGCGAGGAGGAGGTGCTCGGGCTTCTCGCGCATCACTGGCTCGCCGCGGACGACGAGGACAAGGCGGTGTCGTACCTCCTGCGCGCGGGCGACCGGGCTCGGCAGGAGTACGCGCTCGACGAGGCGATCGGGCACTACCGCGCGCTCCTGCCTCTGCTCGAGCAGCGCGGAGAGCGGCAGTCGATCGCGCTCGTCCTCTTCAAGCTCGCGCTCGCGCTGCACACCTCGCTGCGGTTCGAGGAGGCGAACGACGCGTACCAGCGTGCATTCGGATACTGGGCGCCGCCGGAGCCCGCCGTCGCGACGGAAGAGCTGCGCGTCGCCACGAGCTTCCTGCCCGACGACGTCGATCCGAAGTCCGCGATCGCGTGGCCGAACATCCAGCTCTGCATGCAGCTGTTCGACCGGCTGGTGGAGGCCTGGCCGGAGCGCACGCTCGTCCCGTCGCTCGCCGAGAGCTGGGAGATCTCCGCCGACGGCCTGCGCTACGTCTTCCACCTGCGCGCCGGGCTCACGTGGTCGGACGGCGTCCCGCTGACGGCGCACGACGTGGAGTTCGGCATCAAGCGCGTGCTCGATCCGGCGAGCCCGGGGTCGTCCGTCGCGATCTACTTCGTCCTCGAGAACGGCGAGGCGACCTACCTCGGCGAGAACGACGACTGGGACGCGGTCGGCGTGCGCGCGCTCGACGAGCGCACCGTCGAGTTCCGCCTCTCGGCGCCCGCGCCGTACTTCATGAGCGTCATGAACCGTCCCGACGGCGGCCCGCAGCCGCGCCACGCGATCGAACGCGACGGCGATTCCTGGACGGAGCCCGGCCGCCAGGTCGTGAGCGGGGCGTTCGAGGTCGCGTCGCGTACCGGCGACGAGCTCGTCCTCCGGCGTCGCGCCGGGCGGTCCGGAAACGTCGCCGAGGTCGAGCTCCGCCGCCGCGTCGTGTCCGACGCGATGCGCGAGTACGCGCAGGGCGAGGGCGACCTCGTGCTCGCTCGCTACACGCCGAGGCTCGCCGACCTCACGCCGGGCCATCTGCACCCGGACGTGAAGCTCGGCCCGGCGTCCTGGTCGGGATACATCCGCTTCGACCACGCGCATCCGGTCACGGGGAACCTCGACTTCCGCCGCGCGCTCGCGCATGCGATCGACCGCGACGCGCTCGCCGCCCGCTCCCCGGCGAACGTCGTCGTCGCCACCGGCGGTGTCGTCCCGCCTGCGCTGCAGGGGCACACGCCAGACATCGCCTTGCGGTACGACCCCGACGTCGCGCGCGCCTGCCTCGCGCGCTCCGGCTTCGACGGCGATCTCGAGATCGCGGGCCTCGCCGACTGGGACCCGCTGCTCGAGGCGATCGCCGACGGTTGGAGCGAGACCTTCGGCCGGCGGGTCACGGTCGTCCCGCTCTCCGACGCTGCGCCGATTCGGATCACCGGCTGGCTGCCCGGCTATCCCGATCCCGAGTACTACCTCCGCCTGCTCTTCCAGTCGACGAGCCGGACGAACGAGGGCGGCTTCGCCGACGAGCGGTTCGACGAGCTCATCGAGCGGGCGAGGCAGGAGCGAAGCGACCGTAGCCGCCTCGAACGGTTCCACGAGGCCGACCGGTACGCGGTCGCGGACCGCGTGGCCGTCATCCCGCTCGTCTACGGCCGGAGCACCGCGTTCGTGCGCCCGCGCGTCCACGGCTGGTGGGAGTTCGGCAAGAGCTCGGCCTCGTTCGCCGATCTCGTGGTCGACCCCGTGCGATAGATTCCGCGCGTGCTCGCGCATCTGCTCGCAGTCGAGACGGCCGCCCAGGAAGGCAAGAAGACCGTCCTCGTCATGCTCGTCGTCGGACTCATCTTCGTGGGCGTCATCGCGCTGGGCACGCTGACGGACTGGCTGCGCCACCGGCGGTAGCGCGTGCCGAAGGACTTGCGCGAGTGGATCGCGCTCCTCGAGCGCGCAGGCGAGCTCACGCGCGTCGGCGTCGAGGTCGACCCCGACCTCGAGATCACCGAGATCGTCGACCGCACGGTGAGGGCCGGCGGCCCGGCGCTCCTGTTCGAGCATCCGAAGGGGTCGCAGCATCCGCTGCTCAT
>JAFALP010000068.1 GCA_019234175.1 Actinomycetota bacterium
CGGCGACGCGCCCGTTCCCGGGCGTCGATGCCGGAGTGTTCGACGAGCAGGGGAACGAAGTTGGCCCGGGCGGTGGCGGCTATCTCGTGCTGAAGAAGCCGTGGCCGGCGATGCTGCGCGGGATCTTCGGCGACGACGAGCGCTACAAGGAGACGTACTGGTCGAAGTACCCGGACGTCTACTTCGCCGGCGACGGCGCCCGCATCGACCGGGACGGGGACTTCTGGCTCCTCGGCCGCGTCGACGACGTCATGAACGTCTCCGGCCACCGCATCTCGACGATCGAGGTGGAGTCGGCGCTCGTCGACCACCACGACGTCGCCGAGGCGGCGGTCACGTCGCGGGCCGACTCGGTCACGGGCGAGGCGATCGTCGCCTACGTGACGCTGAAGTCGGGGATCGAGAGCTCCGTGGACAAGCTCGAGGAGCTTCGCAACCACGTCGCGCAGAAGATCGGGCCGATCGCCAAGCCGGCGAACGTCGTCTTCACGCCGGAGCTTCCGAAGACGCGCAGCGGGAAGATCATGCGCCGCCTGCTCCGCGACGTCGCGAACAACCGCCAGCTCGGCGACACGACGACGCTCGCCGACCCGACGGTGGTCGAGGAGATCAAGAAGCGCGCCGAGACGGAAGCGAGTGGCGACGACGGATAGGGAGCTCGGCATCGAGCTCTTCAACAGGACGTGGGCGCTGATGGAGACTCCGGACCGCGATCCGGACGAGCTGCTCCACTGCGCCCACGCGTCCGCGTACCACTGGATGCAGGCGGGCACGGTGGCGAACCGCGCGCGCAGCGAGTGGCAGTGCTCGCGCGTCTATGCCGTGCTCGGCCGCGCCGAGCCCGCGTTGCACCATGCCCGCCGCTGCCTCGAGCTGTGCGAGTCGTCGCGGGACGAGATCGAGGAGTTCGACCTGCCGTTCGCGTACGAGGCGCTGTCCCGGGCGCACGCCCTCGGCGGCGACGAGGGCGGCGCGCGCGAGTGGCACGACCGCGCCCGCTCGGCCGCCGAACGGATCGTGGACGAGGACGACCGCGTCCTCCTCGAGGCCGATCTGGCCACGATCCCCCTGTAGGAAAACCGTTTCCGTCCGAGAATCGTTGTAGAACGACGTTTCCCGGCCGGGTCGAAAGCACTCTGACGGGCGGATTCGGGTGTAGGTGCTGACTGAACCGCCGACCGAGGCCGACAGCTCTTACAGCTGTGCTTCGAAGCGGTCGGCGTCGTCGAACGGGCCGATCACGGCGAGGCGCAGCTTGTCCTCGCCGATGACGTCCTGCGCCACCCGCTGCACGTCCTCGACCGTCACCGCCGTGATGCCGGCGAGCACCTCGTCGGGTTCCGGCGCCGTGCGCTCGAGCACCTCCTTGCGGAGGCCGTACATGATCAGCCCCTGCGGGTTCTCGAGCTGGAGGACGAAGCGCCCCTTGGCGAAGCTCTTCGCCTTCTCGAGCTCGTCCGCGGGAACGGGCTCGGCGGCGATCTTCTTCAGCTCGCCGGCGATGGTGGACACCGCCTCGTCGATGCGGTTGATGTCCACGCCTGCCTGCGAGTAGAGCGAGCCCGCGTCGGTGTAGCTGTGGTTCACGCCGAAGACGTAATAGGCGAGGCCGCGGCGCTCGCGCACCTCGGTGAAGAGCCGTGACGACATGCCGCCGCCGAGGACGGTCGCGACCATCTGCAGGACGTAGCGGTCGGGATGGTCGAGCGGGTAGCTCGGCGCGCCGAGAATGACGTGCGCCTGGTCGGACGCCTTGGTGAAGAGGCGCACGCGGCCGTTCTCGTACGGCTGCGCCGCCTCCGGCTCACCCGTTTTCGCGGCAGGCATGTCGGCGAGGAGCGAGCCGATGCGGTCGACGGCGTCGTCGCCGATGTTGCCGGCGATGCCGACGACGATCCGCTCCGGGTGGTACCAGCGCCCGAGGTAGTCGAGGAACGTCTCGCGCGTGGCCGCGCGGATGGTCTCCTTGCGGCCGAGGATGTCCCAGCCGAGGGGCTGGTCGCCGTAGACGAGCTCCTCGTACACGCCGCCGATGAAGTCGCGCGGCGTGTCGAAGTACATATTCATCTCCTCGATGATCACGCCCTTCTCGCGGTCGATCTCGCCGCCGTCGAACTTCGAGTGGCGGAGCATGTCCACGAGCACGTCGAGCGCGACGTCGCGTGACTCGGCCGCGCACTTGACGTAGTACGCAGTCGACTCCTTGCCGGTGAAGGCGTTGAACTCGCCGCCGATCGCGTCGATCTCGCCCGCGATCGCACGCGCGTCCGGCCGGCGCTCCGTCCCCTTGAAGAACATGTGCTCGGAGAAGTGCGCGATGCCGTTCGAGGCCGCCGTCTCGTAGCGGGAGCCGGCCGCCAGCATGATCATGCAGGTGACCGACTGGGCGTACGGGAGATTCGCCGTGAGGACGCGAAGCCCGTTGTCCAGGGTGTGACGCTCGAACGTGCTCATGTGTTCGATGGTATAGACGGGTCATGGCCGGAGAGATGACCAAGGCGGCGATCGCCGCCCAGCCCGAGTGGCTCGCGCAGGTTCCGGCCGATCGCCGCTTCCCCGCCGGCGCGCGCGTCCTCTTCACCGGCTGCGGAACGTCGTTCCACGCGGCGATGACGGGCGGCGACGCCGTGCAGGCGCTCGAGCTCGTGCTCGCGCCGGACCGCGACGCCGACCTGCTCGTGCTCGTCTCGCACGAGGGCGAGACGGAGCTGACGCTCGACGCCGCGCGCGCCTGGCGGGGGCCGAAGTGGCTCGTCACCGGCAAGGCGGACGGGCCGATCGCGGAGCTGTGCGAGGAGGTGATCGTCTGCACGCCGGCGATCGAGGAGAGCTGGTGCCACACCGTGAGCTACACGTGCGCGGTGGCGGCGATCGCGGCGATGAAGGGCGAGGACGTCGCGTGGCTTCCGGACGCGGTCGCGGAGGCGATCGCGGCCGACCTCCCCGCCGTCGGCGGGCAGGATCGGTTTCTCGTCGCGGGCGCCGGCCGCAATCTCGCGACCGCGCACGAGGCGGTGCTGAAGCTGCGCGAGGGCGCGTGGGTGGCGGCGGAGGCGTACGAGACGGAGCAGCTCCTGCACGGGTACTTCGCCGCCGTCGACGAGTCGGTGCGCGCGTTCGTGCTCGACGGGCCCCGGTCGACGAACGCGGTGGACGGGCTCGAGGCGCTCGGCTGCGACGTCACGCTCGTGCCGGCGCGTCACCCCGTCGTCGACGTCGTGGTGTTCCAGCGGCTCGCGGTTGCGATCGCGGACGCGCGCGGCCGCAACCCCGACCGCATCCGGCGCGACGACCCGCGCTGGGCCGCCGCGGCTCAGCGGTCGCGGATGCGGTAGACGAAGCGCAGCGCCTGCCAGCGCTCGTCGATCGCCGCGCTCTTGTTGTCGACGAGGCCGTGCCCGAGGCCGATGCGCTGCACGGTGTCGAAGTCGAGATCGGTGTCGAGCTTCGCCGCCTTCTTCGGCCATGCGATCCAGAGCCCGTCCGCGGGGCCGAGCGTCGCCTTCATCGCGCCGAAGCGCCGCTCCAGCTCCTCGCGCCGCGTGGTGAAGAAGACGAGGACCTCCGCACCCGGCTTCGCGCCGAGCTTCTGCGACAGCTCAGGCACCGCTGAGGATCTCGCGCTCCTTCGCGCGCGGAAGCGTCGGCCGCTGCTCGCCCGCCTCGAGGCTCCAGGCGAGCGTGTCGCGCGCCGTCTCCTCGAGCGGCCGGAACGTCAGGCCGGCGGCGATCGCCCGCGAGACGTCGCTGCGCATCATCCCGGCGTACTCGTCCCCCGGAAGCCAGAGCGGCAGCTCCATCCAGGGGCCCACGCCGGCGTCGAGGAGGATCCGGTCGTCCATCCAGAGGAGCTCGCTCTCGGGCGCGATGCGCGTCAGCATCGTCCCGAGCGTGATCGGCTCCGCCGGCCCGGTGGCGTTGAAGACTCCGGCGCGCCGGTCCTCGGCGAGACGGACGAGGAACGCGCCCAGGTCGCGCGCGTCCACGAACTGCACCGGACGGGACGGTTCGCCGGGGGCGAGCACCGGGCCTTCCTCGGCGAGGCGCCTCGGCCAGTAGGTGAACCGGTCGGTCGGGTCGTGAGGCCCGACGATGAGCCCCGCGCGGACGATCGAGCCGCTCGCGCCGACGGCGCGCTCGCTCCCGACCTTGAGGTTGCCGTACAGCTCGGCGTCGAATGCTTCCGGTTCGGGATCGGGCGGCTCGAGCACGGGCGACTCCTCGGTCAGCGGCACCGACGGGTCGGAGTACACGGAGATGGTGGAGACGAACACGTAGTGACCGACGTCGAGCGCGGCGACGCGGCGGCGCGTGTGGCGCGGCAGCTGCGTCGGGTCCATGTCGACGACCGCGTCCCACGTCCGGCCCTCGAGCGGCGACAGGTCGCCGGTGAGGTCGAGGTGGATGTGCTCGACGTCGGGGTACAGGCCGGGATTCGTCTCGCCGCGGTTCACGAGCGTGACGTCGTGCGCGCCGGCGGCGTCGACGACGCCGCGGCCGAGGAACTTCGTCCCGCCGACGACGAGGAGCTTCATGTCCGGTACGTCTCCAGCACGCGGCCGACCGCGGTGGCGCCGAAGCGGATCGCGTCCGCGGGCACGCGTTCGTCGGCGGCGTGCACGAGCTTCGTGAACTCGAACCCGTCCGGAAGCCGCAGCGGCAGGAACCCGTACGTCTGGATGCCGATGGCCGCGAAGAAGCGGCCGTCGGTGACGCCGGCCTGCAGGAGCGGGACGGGCACCGCCTCCGGGTCGAGCTCGCGCAGGACGGCCGACAGCGCCGGCAGTTGCGACATGTCCGGCTGGGCCGGGTAGGGGTCGTGCCGGACGACCTCCAGCTCGAGCTCGTCGCCGACGAGCGCGTGGAGCTCGCCGATGATGTCCGCCGGCTCGTATCCCGGCAGCAGGCGCCCGTCCAGCTCCAGGTCGATCTCGGACGGGATGACGTTGATCTTCGATCCGCCGTGGACGATCGTCGCGCTGACCGTGTTGCGCAGGATGCGGTCGAGGATGCGCAGCTGCGGGATGGGCGCGCGCAGCGTCACTTCCGCGAGGCGCGGATCGAGCAGCGAGCGGAGCACGAGCGACCGCGGCTGCGGCAGCTCGGCCGCCATGCCCTCGATCTGCGCGCGCGCAACCGGCGTGACGTGCACGGGCAGCCGTCCCGAGTCGAGGCGCGCGAGGATGCGGCCCGTCTTGCCCATCGCGCTGCCGCGCACGCCGAGCGCGCCGTGCCCGCCGGGGCCGCGCACGCGGCCGCGCATCCAGCACATCTGCTTCTCCGCGACCTGGATGGGATAGAAGCGCACGCCGCCGATGGCGACGGACGCGCCGCCGAACTC
>JAFALP010000107.1 GCA_019234175.1 Actinomycetota bacterium
GAAAACCCCACCGGCCCGCTCGCGAACGCCGCCCGCGGCCCCTGCTCCACGCAGGCCGTGAGTCCAAGCAGGAGCGCGAGCGCCACGGCGCGGGCACGATCGACGACCATCGCCGCTTTATACCCCGCGGGCGCGCCCGCTGCCGAGCCCCAGGTGGATCCGACTATTGAGCGCGTCGGCGTCCCCGCTCCTCGGCTCGACATCCTCGACGCCGACACCGCGGCGAGCGTCGGGCGGTGCGTCGTGCTCGGTGCAGCGTGTGGACCGCTCGATGGGTTGCTCAACCTCGGTCGGGTTGCTCCGCGGCGCCATCCTTGCGCTCCGTCCCCCGGCCCGCCATGCTCGGCGCCGTGCCCCGCTACTTCAACACCGGCGGAACGTGCCGCCCCGACGTGCACTACATGATCCCCGCGGTGGGCCGCCTGCCGGAGGCGCGCGGACTCGTCGAGCGCGGCGCGTACTTCGTCATCCATGCCCCCCGGCAGACGGGCAAGACCACGACCATCCGGGCGCTCGCCGCCGAGCTCTGCGCCTCGGGCGCGTACGCGGCGCTGGCGTTCTCGTGCGAGGCGGGCAGCGCCGCGGGGGACGACTATGCGGCCGCGCAGACCGGGATCCTCAACGAGCTCCGCCAGGCGGCAGCGGAGGACATGCCTCGGGAGCTTCAACCGCCGCCGTTCCCGGACGCGCCGCCGCTCGGGATGATCCGCAACGCGCTCAGCGCCTGGGCACGCGCGTGCCCGCGCCCGCTGGTTTTGTTCCTCGACGAGATCGATGCGCTCTCCGGGCAGAGCCTCGAGGCGGTGCTGCGCCAGCTCCGCGCCGGCCATGAACGCCGACCGGCGAACTTCCCGGCCTCCATCGCCCTCTGCGGCATGCGCAACATCCGGGACTACAAGGCCGCGAGCGGCGGGGGCCCCGTCCGCATCGGCAGCCCGAGCCCCTTCAACGTGCTCGTCAAGTCCCTCCGCATGGGCAACTTCACCGCCGCGGAGGTCGCCGACCTGTACGGCCAGCACACGACGGAGACGGGGCAGGCGTTCTCCGACGCGGCGATCGCCAGGGTCGTGGAGGTCTCAGGGGGCCAGCCGTGGCTCGTGAACGCGCTCGCGCGCGAGATCCTGGAGGAGATGCGCGTCGTCCCTCCCGAGCCCATCACCCTGGCCCACGTCGACGAGGCCAAGGAGCGGCTCATCCTCGCGCGCGCGACGCACCTCGACTCGCTCGCCGCCCGGCTGCAAGAGGCGCGCGTGCAGCGCGTGATCGAGCCCGTCCTCGACGGGGCGCTCGCCCACGTGGACCTGACGTACAGCGACGACCTCGCCTACCTTCGCGACCTGGGCCTCGTCGCGCAGGCGAGCCCGGTGCAAATCGCCAACCCGATCTACCGCGAGGTCATCGCGCGCGTGCTCGCGGACCCCGTGCAGAGCACCCTCACCATCGAGCGGGCGAGCTTCGTCCTCCCCGACGGCCGGCTCGACATGAAGAAGCTGCTCACCGGCTTTGCCGCGTTCTGGCGGGAGCAGGGCGAAGCCCTCATCGGGACCATGACCTACCACGAGGTGGCGCCGCAGCTCGTGCTGATGGCCTATCTCCAGAAGCTCGCCAACGGCGGTGGGTACATCGACCGCGAGTACGGCCTCGGCCGGCGCCGCATCGACCTCCTCCTGCGATGGCCCTTTCGCGACGCCGAGGGACGGCGCGCCGAGCAGCGCGAGGCGCTCGAGCTGAAGGTGTGGCGGCCGCGCGAGAAGGATCCCCTCGATCAGGGACTCGTGCAGCTCGACGGCTACCTGGAGCGGCTGGGCCTCGGAGCAGGGACGCTGGTGATCTTCGACCGACGCGGGGGCAAGCGCAAGAGCGGTGTGCCGAAGCTCGGCAAGGCGAAGACGCCGTCGGGGCGGAAGGTGGCGCTCCTGCGGTTGTGAGGATCAGCCCCCAGGCGCTCGGCCTCGTCCAGGCTGGCCCACACCGGCACTCCCGGTCTCCTCACCGCTCACCGCCCGAACCGAGCGCGGAGCGCGACGCGTAGATCGCTTCTCCGCATCCGGGCCATGCGCTAGGCTGCGCGGGCGATGCGGATCCATGACGTCACGATCGAGAACTTCCGCGGGATCGAGAAGAAGCGCTACAGC
>JAFALP010000119.1 GCA_019234175.1 Actinomycetota bacterium
TCGCGCGCTGCGGCGGCGCGTCGCGCAAGCGGCTGCTGCAGGTCGGCGACCGCACCGGCCACGCGATCACGAAGGGCCTGCGCGAGGCGGTCGAGCGCTCGACGATCACGACGTTCCCGAACGCGCCGCTGCGCGAGCTCGAGCCGGGCTGGCGCGCACGCGTGGGCGAGCACGCGGTGGAGGCGTCGACCGTCGTCCTCGCCGCCGGCGGCCGCTGCTTCCGCGAGGCGGAGGAGCGCGGCGAGCTGTCCACGAACCATCCCGGCGCCACCGGCGAGGTGACGAAGATCGCGCTCGAGCTCGGCGCCGAAGCGCGCGACCTGGACGCGCTCCAGTACCACCCGAACGGCGGCGCGTGGCCGGAGACGATGCAGGGCTACTCCATCCCGGAGACGACGCGCGCGTACGGCGCCGTCCTCCTGAACGCCGACGAGGAGGAGTTCACCGACTCGCTCGGCCCGCGCGACGTCGTCGCGCAGGCGATCGTCGACGAGGTGGCCAAGGGCAAGGGCGTGGAGACGCCCGACGGCCGCCCCGCCGTGTGGCTCGACACGACCCGCATCAGCGCGCACGACGCGGAGCTCTCGCTCCCGTACATGCTGCGCCGCTACCGCGCCGGCGGCATCGACCCGCTCGCCGAGAAGATCCTGACCTACCCCGTGCTGCACTACCAGAACGGCGGCCTCGTCATCGACCGGGATTCCCGGACGACGCTCGAGGGCCTGTACGCCTGCGGCGAGATCGCGGGCGGCACGCACGGGCGCAATCGCATGATGGGCAACTCCCTGCTCGAGTGCGTCGTCTTCGGAAGGAGGGCCGGCCGTGCCGCAGCTGCTGGACACTGACCTGCAGGGCGCGGTGGAGGACGCCGCCGCGCACCTGTACGTGTGGTCGTTGAAGGACATCCCGCAGGACCTGCGCGATGCCTTGAAGGACGCCGCCGGGCGCGAGACGTCGGTGCCGGGGCAGCGCGTCCTCTCGACGATCCTGAAGAACGTCGACGTCGCCGACAGCGAGCGCAACCTCGTCTGTCAGGACACCGGCATCGCCGTGTACACGTGCCGCGTCGGCGAGCACTTCCCGCTCCATCCCGCGCGCATCTACGAGGCGCTGCGCGACGGAACGGCGCGCGCGACGCTCGAGCACCCGCTCCGCTCGAACGCGGTGCACACGATCACGCGCGAGAACACCGGCCCGAACGTCGGCCACCGCCTGCCGATCGTGCACTGGGAGTTCGTCCAGGACTGGGACGGCCTCGACGTGAAGTGCGTCCCCAAGGGATCGGGCTCCGAGAACATGAGCTTCCTGAAGATGTGCGTCCCCGCCGACGGCGTGAAGGGCATCAAGCAGTTCGTGCTCGAGTCGATCGTCGGCGCCGGCGGCAAGCCGTGCCCGCCGGGAATCGTCGGCGTCGGCATCGGGGGCTCGGCCGACTACGCGATGTACCTCGCGAAGGAGGCGATCGCGCGGCCGATCGGCACGCGCAACAGCGATCCCATCGTCGCGCAGCTCGAGGACGAGCTCTACGGGCTCCTGAACGAGACCGGCATCGGGCCGATGGGGCTCGGCGGCGACGTCACCGTCCTCAACTGCCACATCGAGCACGCGGACACGCACATGACGCTCAACCCCGTCGCCGTCAACTACCAGTGCTGGGCGGCGCGCCGCGCGACCGCGCACATCGCCGCCGACGGCACCACCGACTTCGACCGGGAGGCGTGACATGGCGACGCATGAAGTGACGTTCCCGATCACCGACCCGGCCGAGATCCTCAAGCTGCGCGCCGGCGACGAGGTGGTCGTGCAGGGCCACATCATCGGCATCCGCGACCGCACGCAGATCCGCATCTTCGACCAGGGGATCGAGCCGCCGATGGACCTCACCGGCGCGTTTCTCCTGCACACGGCGCCCGGCGTCCGCAAGCTCGACGACGGCAAGTACGAGAAGGTCTGCATCGGCACGACGACGAGCGCGCGCATGGTGCGTTTCACCGAGCCGCTCGGCGCGCAGTACGGCGTCCGTGCCATCTGCGGCAAGGGCGGGTTCCCCGACGAGGCGATCGAGCCGATGCGCACGCACGGGATGGTGTACTTCGCCATCGTCGGCGGCGCCGCCGCGCTCGAGACCACGCAGATCGAAGAGATCGAAGAGGTGGCGTGGGAGGAGCTCATGCCCGAGTGCCTGTGGAAGTTCCGCGTGAAGGACTTCGGTCCGCTCACCGTCGGCATCGACGCGCACGGCAACTCGCTCTACCACGACGTCCAAACGGCCGCGACGAAGAAGCTGGAGGAGCTCTATGCCCGACTTTGACATCGGCGTCGTCCGCGACGGCGGCCTCACGCACGTCCTCGACAAGGGCCTCGGCCCGCGCGGCTGGGAAGACGTGCTCGAGGTGTCCGGCGACCACATCGACATCGTCAAGCTCGGCTGGGGCACCGCGTACGTCACGCAGAACCTCCGGCGCAAGCTCGACGTCCTCAAGGGCAAGCCCGTCGTCATCGGCGGCACGTTCTTCGAGGTCGTCTATGTCCGCGACAAGCTGGACGAGTACAAGAAGTGGCTGCAGGAGCTCGGCATCGCGCACGTGGAGATCTCCGACGGCACGGTCGAGATCCCGCGCGAGCGCAAGCTCGAACTGATCCAAGACTTCGCGCGCGACTTCACGGTCCTCTCCGAGGTCGGCTCGAAGGACTCGGAGGTCGTGTTCGCGCCGTACGAGTGGGTGGAGTGGATCAAGGAGGAGCTCGACGCCGGCGCCTGGAAGGTCATCACCGAGTCGCGCGAGGGCGGAACCGCCGGGATCTTCCGGCCCTCCGGCGAGATGCGGACCGGCCTCGTCGACGAGATCGCGCATTCGATCGACTTCCACGACCTCATCTGGGAGGCGCCGACGAAAGCGTCGCAGGCGTGGTTCATCAAGCACTTCGGCCCCGAGGTCAACCTCGGCAACATCCCCCCGGACGAAGTGATTCCGCTGGAGACGCTTCGCCTCGGGCTGCGCGGCGACACGCTGAAGGAGGTGCTCCTCGGTGGCGAGCCTGCTCCAGCTTCCTGACGTCGAGGCGATGACGGCGGAGGAGTCGCTCCTCTGGGCCTACGACACCTTCGGCGACAAGCTCTGCCTCACGTGCTCGTGGCAGAAGCAGTCGTCGGTGCTCGTGCACATGGTGAGCGAGCTCGGCATCGACATC
>JAFALP010000120.1 GCA_019234175.1 Actinomycetota bacterium
GAGGAACGTGATGCCCGTCTTCAGCGCCGAGTAGTGGAGGACGTTCTGCACGTACAGCGTCAGCAGGAAGAAGTCGGCGAAGATGGACGCGCCGAGGAGCACGCCCACGATGTTCGCCCCGGCGAGGGTGCGGATCCGGAAGATCGACAGCGGCATGAGCGGCTGCTTTGCGCGGCTCTCCCACGTGACGAAGAAGGCGAGGATCGCCGCGGCGGCGATGAGCAGCACGATCGTCGTCGTGTTCCCCCACCCGTCGACGGGAGCTTTCGAGATGGCGTAGACGAGCAGCGCCAGCCCCGCGGTCACGGAGCTCGCACCGACGAGGTCGAAGCTCTGGCGCACCGGCGCGCGGCTCTCGCGGACGACGCGCGGCGTCAGCGCGAGCACGAGCGCGCCGACGGGGACGTTGACGAAGAAGATCCACTCCCACCCGGCGTACTTCGTGAGGATGCCGCCGAAGAGCACGCCGGCGGCGGCGCCGCTGCCGCCCATCGCGCCCCAGATGCCGAGCGCCTTGTTCCGCTCCGCGCCCTCTTCGAACGTCGTGGTGATGATCGACAGCGTCGACGGCGACACGAGCGCAGCGCCGAAGCCCTGAACGGCGCGCGAGCCGATGAGCAGGCCGGTGGAGTTGGCCAGGCCGCAGACGAGCGACGCGGCCGAGAAGATGGTGAGGCCGATCATGAACATCCGCTTGCGGCCGAGGATGTCGCCGGCGCGGCCGCCGAGCAGGAGGAATCCGCCGAAGGTGATCGCGTACGCGGTGATGACCCACTGCAGGCCCGTCTCGGAGAAGTGCAGGCTGCGGCCGATCGACGGCAGCGCCACGTTCACGATCGAGACGTCGAGCACGGTCATGAAGAACGCGACGCAGACGAGTCCGAGAGCTTGCCAGCGGCGCGGATCCGGATCGGTCATGTCCCTTCCCCTTGTCGTGTTTCCGTGAGTGTGCGCTTTTCGTCCGATGCTGTGCGGAGCACCTGGTCGACGTACGACTTCGTCGCCGCCTCCAGTCCCACGTCCTTGCCTGCCTTCTCCGACAGGTACCAGCGGTGCTCGAGGATCTCGTGGAAGATCTCGGCCGCCGCCCGCCTGCCGAGCAGCTCCTTCGGGATGGAGGCGATGGTCGGCTCGAAGATCTCGCTCAGCCACCGGCCCGCTGCGGCTGGGTCGGAGACCGGCGCGTCGCCGGTGCGCTCCAGGTACGCCTTGTAGCGCGTGAGGTCGTTCAGCAGCACGCGCGCCTGGTTCTCCTGCGCGTCGAGCCCGGTGAGCCGCAGGAGGCGGCGACGATGGTGCCCGGGCTCGACCACCTTCGAGTGCAGCTTCAGCCGCACCTCGTTCCCGTCCTGGACGAGCTCCACCTCCTCGACGTCGAAGCCGAGGTCGTTCAGGCGGCGCAGCCGCTCCTCGAGCTTCTGCCCCTCGCCCGGCGCGAACACCTCCTCCTGCGTCAGCGCCGCCCACAGGCTCTCGTACCGCGCGCGGACGTCCTCGGCGAACTCGGCCGGGTCGTCGACGACGTCGCGCTCGAGCTCGGCGGAGAGGTCGTACAGCTCGCCGGTGATGTTCTCCTCGGCGATGTCGAGGTCGTGCAAGCGCTGCCCGTCGGAGAGGCGGTCGTGCAGCTCGCCCGTCTCCGCGTCGACGAGATACGCGGACAGCGCGCCCGCGTCGCGGCGGAAGAGCGCGTTCGAGAGCGAGCAGTCGCCCCAGAAGAAGCCGATGAGATGAAGCCGGACGAGCAGCTCGGCGAGCGCCGCGCGAATGGACGTCTCCGGTGCCGGGAGCATGCGCCGCCCGAGGATGAGGCGGTACGGGAGCGCGAAGTCGAGATACCGCGTGATCACCACCGCCTCGAGCTCGCCGCGGTCGACGACGACGCCCGCCGCCTCGACCGCCGGGGCCTCCTCCTCGCCGAGTGCGATCAGCAGCCGGTACTCGCGCTCGGCGATCCGCTCGGGCAGCTCCTTCAGCGCATACATCCTCCCGTTCAGGTCGACGAAGCGGACGACGTGCCGGCCGATGCCGCGCTCCGCGTCGACGACGAGCGAGTCGGGCCACTCCTCCAGCGGCAGCCCCCACGGGAGCCCGAGGAGCGCGCGCTGGTCTGCCCGGGCGACGAGGCGGAAGTGGGTGGGGCTAGTGGCGGAAATGGCGACGACCTGTGAGCACCATTGTCGCGCCGGCCTCGGCGACCGCGGCAATGGTCTCGTCGTCACGCTTCGATCCGCCCGGCTGGACGATGGCCTTGACGCCCTGGGCGAGCGCGAGCTCGGGACCGTCGGCGAAGGGGAAGAACGCATCGGAGGCGAGCACCGAGCCGGTGACGTCGTGGCCGAGCTCGGCTGCCTTGTCGAGTGCGATGCGGACGGCGTCGACGCGGCTCATCTGCCCGGCGCCGATGCCGATGGTGGCGAGGTCCTTCGCGAGCACGATCGCGTTCGACGACACGTGCTTGCACACGCGCCACGCGAACACGAGGTCGCCCCACTGCTGCTCGTCCGGCGTGCCGGCGACGGCCTCCCAGCCGTCGCGCTCGTCGATCTCGGCATCCGCGTCCTGGACGAGCACGCCGCCGAGCACGCGCTTCAGCCCCCGCTGGTGCGCGTTCGCGCGGCGGCGTTCGCGGTCGGCGAGGATGCGCGTGCTCTGCTTGCGGCCAAGCGCCTCGAGCGCCGCGTCGGCGTATCCGGGCGCGAACAGCACCTCGACGAACTGCTCCGCGATCTCCTCGCCGAGCGCGCCCTCGACGTCGCGGTTGAGAACGACGATGCCGCCGTACGCCGACACGGGATCGGCCGCGAGCGCCTTCTCGTACGCCTCCTCGATGGTGGCGCCGAGGGCGACGCCGCACGGGTTCGCGTGCTTGACGATGACGCAGGCCGGGAGCGCGAACTCGCGCGCGATCAGCCGCGCGGCGGACAGGTCGTTGAGGTTGTTGAACGAGAGCGCCTTGCCGTGCAGCTGCTCGACGCGCGAGAGCAGGTGCGCGCGGGCGCCGCGTTCGGCGTAGTACGCGGCGCGCTGGTGCGGGTTCTCGCCATACGAGAGATCGAGCACCTTCTCCAGCGAGATGACGAGCCGCTCCGGGAACGACTCTCGGTCGGCGAACCACGTCGCGATCGCGGCCTCGTACGCCGCCGTCGTCGCGAACGCCTCCGCCGCCAGCTCGCGGCGCGTCTCGAACGAGATGGATCCCTCGCGGCGGAGCTCGTCGAGCACGAACCCGTACTGCTCCGGCCGGCAGACCGCCACGACGTGCGCGAAGTTCTTCGCCGCGCCGCGCAGCATCGACGGGCCGCCGATGTCGATCATCTCCACGGCCTCCGCCTCGGTGGTGCCCTGCCGCGCCGCCACCTGCTCGAACGGATAGAGGTTCACGCACACGAGGTCGATCGGCTCGATGTCCTGCCCGGCGAGCGTCTCCATGTCCTCCGGCCGGTCGCGGCGCGCGAGGATGCCGGCGTGGATGCGCGGGTGCAGCGTCTTCACGCGGCCGCCGAGCATCTGCGGCACGTCGACGACGGTCGGGTCGAGCCCGAGCCCGCGCAGGAACGCATCGGT
>JAFALP010000129.1 GCA_019234175.1 Actinomycetota bacterium
GGGTCAGGCCCCGTTACGGATGCGTCACGTCACTGCAAAAGATCTTCGACCGATAGATCGTCCGGCCGCCGCGGCGGCCGCACCTCGCGCCACGTGCACTGATCCGGGTCCTTGTCCGGACGGAAGCGGATCAGCCGCGTTCCGTGCCGGAAGCGATGCTTCTCCAGCTTGTCGTAGCGCACCTCGACGACGAGCTTCGGCTTCAGCGGCGCCTCTTCGAGCCCGTTCGTCCCCCAGCGGTTCGGCTCCGAGAAGCGGCGCTCGCTCTTCACGTCGAGGAGCGGCAGGACTTTCTCGGCGATCTCCTTCTGGTTCTTCGCGCCCACCGCGCAGGAGCCGACGTAGTCGAGATGCCCGTCGTCGGCATACAGGCCGAGCAGGAGCGTCGCGATGGTGTCGCGCCCGCCGGCCTTCCAGCGGAGACCGGCGACGACGCAGTCGGCGGTCTTGTGCGGCTTCACCTTGACGACACCGTCGCGCGAGCCGGGGAGGTACGGGAGGCCGAGCTTCTTCGCGACGACGCCGTCGAAGCCGGCGGCCTGCAGCGTCTGCAGCCAGTCGCGTCCCTGCGCGACGTCGTCGGACACGGGGGAGAGCTCGAAGCCGGCGGCGACCTTCTCCAGCTCCGCGCGCCGCTCCTCGATCGGCTTCGCGTGCACCTTCTTCTCGTTCCACAGCAGCAGGTCGAACGCGACGAACGTCGCGGGGATCTCCGCCGACAGCTTGCGCACGCGGCTCTCCGCCGGATGCAGGCGCATCTGCATGGCGTCGAAGTCGAGCGCGCCGTTTCGCGAGATGACGATCTCGCCGTCGAGCGCGGAGTGCGGCGGCATCAGCTCGCCGAGGGGGCGAAGCTCCGGGAAGTAGCGGAGAAGGGGCCGCCCGTTGCGCGACCACAGCGCCAGCTCGCCGCCGTCGTTCTCGAGCACGCCGCGGAACCCGTCCCATTTCGGCTCGTAGCGCCAACCGTCCTGCTCCGGCAGCTCCGAGACGAGCTCCGCCTCCATCGGCGGGAAGGGGACATTCGGGCCGGGCTCGGGCATGGCGCGAATGTACCCTCGCTTCCGTGCGCAGAGTGGCGGTCACCGGCCTCGGGGCGATCACGCCGATCGGCAACGACGCGCGTGCGAGCTGGCGCGCGGCCGTCGCGGGCGAGAGCGGGATCGACTTCGTCCGGTCGTTCGACGCGAGCGGGTTCCCCGTGCGCGTCGCCGCCGAGGTGAAGGACTTCGACGCGTCCGGCATCGCCTCGCCGAAGGAGGTGCGCAAGCTCGAGCGGAACGTCCTGCTCGCACTCGGCGCCGCCCGCGAGGCGGTCGCGGACGCCGGCCTCGACGGGACGTATGACCCCGCGCGCGTCGGCATCCTTCTCGGCTCGGCCATCGGCGGCGTCATCGGCATCGCCGAGCAGACGGAGGTGCTGCGCGACCGCGGCGCCGACCGCGTGACGCCGACGTTCATCCCCAGCGTGCTCGTCGACGCGGCAAGCGGCCAGCTCGCCATCTCGCTCGGCTACCGCGGCCCGAACTACGCACCCGTCTCTGCGTGCGCGACCGGCTCGCACGCGGTCGGCGAGGCGGCGGAGCTCATTCGCCGCGGCGACGCCGACGCGGTGCTCGCCGGTGGCACGGAGGCGTGCGTCCACCCGCTCATCCTCGCGGGCTTCTGCGCGATGCGCGGGCTCGCAGCCGAGGACGAGTATCCGCCGCGCGCGTCGCGGCCGTTCGACGCGACGCGCGCGGGCTTCGTCATCGGCGAGGGCGCCGGCGTGCTCGTGCTCGAGGAGCTGGAGGCGGCGAAGAAGCGCGGCGCCACGGTGTACGCCGAGATCCTCGGGTACGGCGCGTCCAACGACGCGCACCACATGGCGCAGCCGGACCCGGAGTCGGTCGGAGTGGCGGAGATGATGCGCAGCGCGCTCGAGCGCAGCGGCGTCGCGCCCGAGCGCGTCGGCTACATCAACGCGCACGGCACGTCGACGCCGCAGGGCGACCTCGCGGAGACGAAGGCGATCAAGGAGGTCTTCGGCGACCACGCGTACGAGCTCGCGGTCTCGTCGACGAAGTCGGTGACGGGGCACTGCTTCGGTGCCGCCGGCGCGATCGAGGCGATGATGTGCGTCCTCGCCGTGCACGAGGGCGTCCTCCCGCCGACCACGAACTACGAGCATCCCGACCCGGAGTGCGACCTCGACTATGTGCCGAACGTCGCGCGCGAGGCGCGCGTGGACGTGGCATTGTCCAACGCGATGGGTCTCGGCGGGCACAACGGCTGCGTGCTGGTTGGACGAGTCGACTGAGGAGTACGCGGCGCGGTTCACGACGCCGCCGCCCGATCCGCTCCTCCGCCTGGGCGAGGAGACCGAGCGGACCCAGGACGCACCGCAGATGTCGGTGGGCGGGCTCGAGGGCGCGTTCCTGCGGTTCATCGTCGCCATGAAGCGGCCGCACCGTGTGCTCGAGATCGGCGTGTTCACCGGCTGGTCCTCCATCGAGATGGCGCGCGCGCTGCCGCCGGGCGCATCGATCGTCGCGTGCGACGTCAACCCCGACACGACCGCGATCGCGCGCCGTTACGCCGAGGAGATGGGCGTCGCCGACCGCATCGACTACCGCGTCGGCGATGC
>JAFALP010000137.1 GCA_019234175.1 Actinomycetota bacterium
ATCCAGCGCTACATCGAGGACCCGCTCGCCGACTACGTCCTCGGCGCCCAGCTCGAGGAGGGCTCCACGGTGCTCGTCGGCCGCAAGGCCGGAGAGAACGGGCCCGACGGGGACGAGGTGGACATCACCTTCATCCCCGGCGAGGTCACGCCGGAGAAGATCACGGTGCCGCCGGAGCCTCCGACGGCCCCGGAAGACTCCGAGGAGTAACCCGCCTCGGGTGAAGCGGCGCGCTGAACCACCCAAAAGGGGAGGAATCAAGCGGCCGCCATCCCCCAAGATCACGGCATAGGAACTGGCGGCCCCGATGCGGCGGGGGCACCGGCTCTCTTCGGACGACACAGAAGCGGCTCCCATGCGGCGGGGGCCGCTTTTTGTTTGCCGGGAAGGCGTGACGAACCCGTCCGCCCCTGTTCATAGGGTGGAGGCATGGCGAAGCCGGCGGTCCAGTACGCATGCACCGAGTGCGGCTACGCCTCCGGACGGTGGTTCGGGAAGTGCCCCGGCTGCTCCACGTTCGGGACGCTCGTGGAGGAGGTCGTCGGCCAGGTCGGGGCGGCCAAGGTGCCCCCGAAGCCGCTGCTGCGCCTCGTGGACATCTCCGCCGAGGAGGCCGAGCGGATCCCGACCGGCATCGCCGAGCTCGACCGCGTGCTCGGCGGCGGCCTCGTGCCGGCGTCGCTCGTCCTCGTCGGCGGCGAGCCCGGCGTCGGCAAGTCGACGCTGCTCCTGACCGCGCTCCGGGAGATGAGCGCCGCGCGGCGCACCCTCCTCATCACCGGCGAGGAGTCGGCGGCGCAGGTGAAGCTCCGCGCCGAGCGCCTGGGCGGGGCGGCCGGCGTCGAGATCCTGGCCGAGACCGAGCTCGACGTCGTCTGCGAGACCCTCCAGGCCGAGCGCCCCGACGTGTGCGTCATCGACTCCGTGCAGACCCTCTATGCGGCCGAGCTCGGCTCCGCGCCCGGCTCGGTCGGGCAGGTGCGCGAGGCGGCAGGCCGCCTCCTGCGCGTCGCCAAGGAGGCGGGCGTCGCCACCATCCTCGTCGGCCACGTGACGAAGGACGGCACCGTGGCCGGGCCGCGCGTGCTCGAGCACTTGGTCGACTGCGTGCTCCAGTTCGAGGGCGACCGCTACCACGAGCACCGCGTCCTGCGCGCGACGAAGAACCGCTTCGGGTCGACGAACGAGCTCGGCGTCTTCGAGATGACGGGCTCCGGGCTCGTCGGCGTGCCGGACCCGTCCGAGCTGTTCGGACGCACGGTCGAGGGCGAGCCGGGCGCCGCCGTCGCGTGCGCCGTCGAGGGTACGCGGCCGATCCTGCTCGAGGTGCAGGCTCTCGTCTCGCAGAGCGAGCTGGCGATGCCGCGACGCGTCGCGACGGGCATCGACCCGAAGCGCCTCGCGATGATCGTCGCCGTGCTCGCGCGCCATGCCGGCGTCTCGCTCGGACAGGCGGACGTCTTCGTGAACGTCGCCGGCGGCGTGCGGATCGACGAGCCGGGCGCCGACCTCGCCGTCGCGCTCGCCATCGCCTCGGCGGCGAAGCGGACACCCGTGCGGGCGGCGAGCGCCGCCTTCGGCGAGATCGGGCTGACCGGCCGCCTCCGTCCCGCGACCCAGGCCGAGCGGCGCCTGGAGGAGTGCGCCAAGCTCGGCCTCAAGCTCGTCGTCGCCCCGGCGGGGACGCCCGCCCGCGGCACGCTTCAGGTCGCCCAGGCCGAGACCCTGCGCCAGGCGATCAAGTCCGGGCTCGACACGGCCCCCGACGCCGCCTGAAAGCCCCGGAAGGGCCGAAAAAGTGGCTATTCCAGGCCATTTCTGGTAACCTGACGGTTACTGGGCCGGCGCCCTCCACGCGCCGGCTCTTTTGGCGAAACGCGCATCAGAAAGGGGAGGTCGGCTTGTACAAGGTCGGCGACAAGGTGGTGTATCCGCACCACGGTGCCGGGACGGTCGTCAAGAAGGAGTCCCGCGAGGTCCTGGGCACGAAGCGGGAGTATCTGACGATCAAGATCCTGCACAACGACATGACCGTGCAGGTCCCGTGCGAGAACGCCGACCAGGTTGGTCTGCGGCGGGTCATCGGCGAGAAGGAGGTCACGGTCGTCCTCAAGGCCCTGACCGGCGGCTCGACCGAGATGCCGAAGAACTGGAACCGCCGCTTCAAGCACAACCGCGACAAGATGAAGACCGGCGACATCCTCGAGCTCGCCGAGGTCGTCCGGAACCTCGCGCTGCGTGACCGGGAGAAGGGGCTCTCGACCGGCGAGAAGCAGATGTTCGTGAAGGCGAAGAAGATCCTCGCTTCCGAGCTGATGTACGCGAAGAACCTCTCAGAGGACGACGCGTTCGTCTGGCTCGAGGGAGTGCTCGCGGGCGCCGAGAACCAGTCCGAGGCCAAGCGGCCGAGCGCCGC
>JAFALP010000076.1 GCA_019234175.1 Actinomycetota bacterium
GCCGTCACCGCGGCGGCGGCCGGCGCGTTCGTCTACCTCCAGCGCACGGAGCCGCCGTGGTGGGCGCGGCTCTGGTTCCCGCTCAAGTACGCCACCATCGTGCGCGGGCACGCGCACAGCTACCGTCTCAATCCCGCGCTGCTTGCCGCGGTGATCGACGAGGAGAGCAAGTTCAACAGGGACGCGAAGTCGCCCACCGGGGCGCTCGGGCTCATGCAGCTGCAGCCGACGACCGCGGAGGGCATCGCCATCCGCACGGGCGGCTCGCACTTCGTCGTCTCCGACCTGTACGACCCGGAGATCAACATCCGCTACGGCGCCTGGTATCTGCGGCATCTGCTGAACAAGTACGGCGACGAGCGGACGGCGCTCGCCGCGTACAACGCCGGCCAGGAGAACGTCGACCGGTGGCTCGCGAAGCACGAGCCGGTGCAGTTCCCCGAGACGCGCGCGTACGTCTCCCGCGTCGAGCGGCTGAAGGGCATCTACCGGCGCGCGTACGCCGGGCCGCTCGGCCTCACGAGCTGAGCCGCTCCAGCTCGTTGCTCTTGGCCGTGAGTGCGGCGAACGCCGCCTGAAGGAAGTCGTTGACGCCGGCGGCGGCGAGGGTCCACGTGAGGAGGCGCCCCATTCGCGGCGCCGTGATCTGGACGGCGGCGAGGCCGGCGGCCACCCAGGTCCCGATGCAGCGACTGCACGTGACCAGCTCGCCGATCGCCTGGTGGAGGTCGCCGGTCTCCTTCGGGGACTCGCCGCCCTCGTGCGCCTGGCCCTCGACGAACGGGGCGCGGATGAAGCTCGTCACCTCGTCGCGGGAGATCGTCCGCGCGGCCTTGAACGTCGCCGCCGAGATGAGGACGAGGTCGAAGACGTTCTCCTCGCGCGGCTCTCGTCCGAGGAGGCGGGCGAGGAGCGCGGCGGCCGACAGCCCGCCGGCGAACGTGGCCGCGATCGCGGCGTACGCCGGGTAGGGCGGGGACTCGCGGACCTCGTCGGCAGCAGGCATCCGGTTACCCTGTGTCTGTCGTGGCGACGCTGAAAACATCCGATGCCTATCGCCCCCTCGGCGACCAGGCGCGCGCGATCGCGGAGCTCTCGGACGGGCTCCGTGAGGGCGAGCGCTTTCAGACGCTCGTGGGCGCGACCGGCACCGGGAAGACGGCGACGATGGCGTGGACGATCGAGGAGGTCGGGAAGCCGGCGCTCGTGATCGCCCACAACAAGACGCTCGCCGCCCAGCTTTGCAACGAGTTCCGGGAGTTCTTCCCGAACAACGCGGTCGAGTACTTCGTCTCCTACTACGACTACTACCAGCCGGAGGCGTACGTCCCCCAGGCCGACCTCTACATCGAGAAGGACTCGTCGCGGAACGACGACATCGACCGGCTGCGCCACTCGGCGACCTCGAACCTCCTGTCGCGGCGCGACGTGATCATCGTCGCCTCCGTGTCGTGCATCTACGGCCTCGGATCGCCGGAGGAGTACAAGGAGCGCGTCGTCTTCGTGAACGTCGGCGAGGAGCAGGACCGCGATCTCATGCTCCGGAAGCTGATCGACATCCAGTACGTCCGCAACGACACGCTGCTTGGCCGCGGCCGTTTTCGCGTGAAGGGCGACGTGGTCGAGATCCAGCCGGCCTACTCGGAGACGGCGTATCGCGTTTCGTTCTTCGGGGACGAGGTGGAGCAGATCACGCACTTCGACCCGCTCACGGGTGAGGTGCTGTCGAAGTACGACACCATCACCATCTTCCCGGCCACGCAGTACGTGACCTCGAAGCCGACGATCGAGCGCGCAGTCGGCGAGATCCGGCACGAGCTCGAGGAGCAGGTCCGGACGTTCGAGTCGGAGGGGAAGATGCTCGAGGCGCATCGGATCCGGCAGCGCACCGAGTACGACGTCGAGATGATGCAGGAGCTCGGATTCTGCAACGGCATCGAGAACTACTCGCGGATCCTCGACGGCCGGCCGCCGGGATCGGCGCCGCACACGCTTCTCGACTACTTCCCGTCCGACTACGTCGTGTTCATCGACGAGTCGCACCAGACGGTGCCGCAGATCGGCGGGATGTACGAGGGCGACCGCTCGCGCAAGCAGACGCTGGTCGACTTCGGCTTCCGGCTCCCGTCCGCGCTCGACAACCGGCCGCTCCGTTTCGACGAGTTCCTCGCCAAGGTCCCGCAGATGGTCTTCGTCTCGGCGACCCCCGGCCCGTACGAGCAGCGGCACGCGACGCGGGTGGCCGAGCAGCTGATCCGGCCGACGGGGATCGTCGATCCCGACGTCGAGCTGCGGCCGACCCGGAACCAGATCGACGACCTGCTCGGCGAGATTCGCCATCGCGAGGCGGTGGGGGAGCGGACGCTCGTCACCACGCTGACGAAGAAGATGGCCGAGGACCTCACCGACTACCTCCTCGAGTCGGGCGTGAAGGCGCGGTATCTCCACTCGGAGATCGACACGCTCGAGCGGATCCAGATCGTG
>JAFALP010000089.1 GCA_019234175.1 Actinomycetota bacterium
GCAGGCGGCGGATCTCGGCGAAGTGGTCGAGGTACGTCGTCAGCGGGCGGTCGCTTCCCTCGTTGCGCGCGAAGAAGTGCTCCGCGTGCTCGGTCTCGTCCTCGATCGTCAGGACGCACGGGCACACGAGCGCGCCGTCGATGTTCGGGAGCAGCCCCGGGACGAGATGGACGCCCTCGAAGATGATCGACCAGCCCTCCTGCAGCGCGCGCTCGATCGACGCGTTGACGCCGACGAGGACGTTGCGCGACTGCTCGAGGAAGCCGGCGACGAGCGGATCGTCCGCGTCGGGAATCGCCTCGCCGGCCGAGAAGCTCGAGTAGTGGATCGTCGGCATGAACTGGTGCGAGAAGAACGCGCGCAGCGTCTGCCGGATCGAATCGGTCGACGTCAGGCGCGTGATCCCGAGCTCGTACGCGATCTTCGTGGCGACGGTCGACTTGCCGGTGCCGGTCGCGCCGCCGATGAGGATGACGAGGGGACGGTCGTTCACGCGCGCACTCCCTGCGGCAGGAGTGCGAGGATCGCCTCGTCGAGCCCGTCGGCGGCGACGTCGTTGCCGGCGAGCACGACGCGGGCGCCGCGTTCGAGCGCGTGCTCGGCGACGACGTCGATCGCGGCCGCCTTCAGCTCCACGAGATACGTGTCCGCGTCGAGGGCGGCGAGCTCCTCGCGCAGGAGATCGCGCCGCGCGAGGTTGCGCGAGACGTGGACGACATCCGCGTCGAGATGGCCGGTGTCGGCAGGCCCGGCGGTGAAGACGGCGACGCGCCCTTCCAGCGGCCCGGTCGGCGCCAGCCGCAGCTCGACGCGGTCGAGCACGATGTCGCTGATCCGCTCTCGGAACGGCTCGCGGCCGACGAGGATGCGCGCCGTCGTGGCGATCGGCGGGATGGCCGCGCCGCTGCCGTCGAAGACGACGACGTCGGGCTCCAGCGACGCCGCGAGCCGCGCGCCTTCCACGACGTTGGAGACGAACGGCGCGCCGGCGATGCCGCCGCCCGCGCGCCGGCACCCGACCACGGGCACCTGCGCGAGGACGGCCAGCTCGAGGAAGTCGGAGGCGGCGTGCTGTCCCGCGCGCGAGCGCGCGACCAGCTCGTCCAGCGTCGGCGGCGCGGTCACGAGCTCCGGCTCGGCGGGGCCACCGCGGCCCATCGCGACGCAGACGACGCGCCGCTCGCGCGCGAGGAGACGCGCGACGTGCGTCGCCACCGCCGTCTTGCCGACGCGCTTCCCCGTGCCGATGACGGCGATCGACGGGAGCTCGAACGGGTGCAGCGGCGGCGGGTCGAAGCGGAAGTCCGCGCCGATCACCGAGATGCCCGCCGCGAGGAAGTCGGCCACCACGTCGGGCCGCCGCTCGTCGGTCAGGTCGACGGCGACGTCGACGTCGGGGACGCCGTCGACGATCGGCACGCCGTAGTCGGGCGCGCCGCGGAGCTTGTCGGTCCCGCCCACGAGGCGGACGGCGACGAACTCGTACGGCAGCTCGCCCAACGCCGCGCGCACGACGTCGGGGTAGTGCTCGCCGTCCACGATCGCGAGCGCCCTCACCGCGACGTCACCTCGTCCTCGATCCGGGCGGTGTACTTCTCGTACGTCTTCGTGTCTCTCGAGAACTGGATGATCTTCTCCTGCCCGTGGAACGGGTACTTGCGCCAGACGTCGATGTGCGCCCCGTCCACCTCGATGAGGTTGTAACAGGGTCTTCCGTTTCCACGAAGCCGCGACGACGACACCGTGCCCGCGTTGACGATGAAGAGCCCCTCCAGCTCCCATGCGTATGGCACGTGCTTGTGGCCGCAGAGCACGAGGTCGACGCCCGCGTGCTGCAGCGCCTCGATCGCGTCGCCGGCGTCGTTGACGATGTTGCGCTCCCGGCCGGTTCCGGGAACGGGGAGCAGATGATGGTGGAGGACGAAGACCCTGAGGTCGGCCGGCGGCTCGAACTGCTCCGCGATCCATCGGTAGCGCCCGCGGCCGATCTGCCCGTTGTCGAGATCCGGCTCGGTCGAGTCGACGGCGACGATGGAGACGCCGTTCAGATAGAGGACGGAGTTCCGCTCGCCGAACAGCTCCTCGAAGTGGACGTAGCCGACGTTGCGCGAGTCGTGGTTCCCCGGGATGACGACCATGGACTCGCACTCGATCGCGTCGAGGTAGCGCTTCGCGAGCGCGTACTCGTCCTTGAACCCGTGCGTGGTGAGGTCGCCGGAGACGATGACGACGTCCGGCGAGAGCTCGTTCACCTCCGCGATCGCGCGCTCGAGCAGGTTCGGCAGGAAGAACTGCTGGCCGCAGTGGAGGTCCGACAGCTGGACCATCGTGAACACGCGCTCGTCGTTCCCCGTCATGGCAAAAGTCTACGGGGGGTTTGACCGTCCGACCCGATCGGTACCGTGACGGCCAGATGGGGCTCGATACCCCGGATTTCCAGGCCTATCGCGGGTCGGAGCCGCCCCGGTTCGCGAGCCAGGCCGAGCTCGAGTGCGCGAAGGTGCTCGACTACTACGGCGTCCCGTGGGAGTACGAGCCGCGGACCTTCGTCCTCGAGGAGGGCGAGGACGGCCGCGTGCTCGAGGCGTTCACGCCGGATTTCTTCCTGCCCGAGCAGGACCTCTACGTCGAGCTCACGGTGATGAAGCAGTCGCTCGTGACGCGCAAGAACCGCAAGCTGCGCAAGCTCCGCGCGCGGTACCCCGAGGTGAGGGTGAAGCTCTTCTACAAGCGGGACCTCGAACGCCTGGCTCAGCACTTCCACCTCGATCTGGCGTCATAGACGCGCGGATCGGAGAGATCTACCTCTCCGCCGAGGAGCTGGCGGCGCGCGTCCGCGAGCTCGGCGCCGAGGTGGCGCGCGACTACGGCGGGCTCGAGCCCGTCCTCATCGGGTCGCTGAAGGCGAGCTTCGTCTTCCTCACCGACCTGTCGCGCGCCATGCCGATCCCGCACGCGCTCGACTTCGTCGAGCTCGCCGGCTACGGCAGCGCACAGATGGGCGGCCACGAGCAGATCCGCGTCCTCAAGGATCTCGACCTCGACATCGTCGACCGCGACGTCCTCGTCGTCGAGGACGTCGTCGACACGGGGCTGACGCTCAACTACCTCGTGCGCACGCTGGAGCTGCGGAAGCCGCGCTCGATCGCCGCGGTGACGCTTCTCGACCGGCCTTACCGGCGGCTCGTGGAAGACCTCCCCGTGCGGTACGTCGGCTTCGTCGTCCCGGACGAGCTCTTCGTCGGGTACGGCTTCGACCTGGACGAGCACTGGCGCCAGCTGCCGGATCTGCGCCTGCTCAGGCCGGCCGCGGCGGCCTAGCCCCGCCCAGCCGACGTCCGGGGCCAGACCCCGTGACGGAAGCGTCACCAGAGGCGTACGACGTCGACGCGAACGCGGTGCTCGCCACCGGTGGGGCCGTGACATCTGCGTATCAGGGCCTGGCCCCGGCCTCGGGGCCTGGCGGCGTAGGCCCACCTCAGCTACAATTTAGGCATGCCTGAAAGTGCACCGCTGACGCCGGCGGTAGAGGACTACGTGAAGGCCATCTACGTCCTCGAGTCCGACGCCGGCGCCGCCACCACCACCGCGCTCGCCGAGCGCCTCGACGCCCGCCCCGCGTCCGTCTCCGGGATGCTCCCGAAGCTCACCTCGCTCGGCCTCGTCGAGCACGAGCCCTACCGCGGCGTTCGCCTCACCGATCGGGGTCGCCGGGTGGCCCTCGAGGTCGTGCGCCACCACCGTTTGCTCGAGCTCTTTCTCGTCGAAAGCCTCGGCATGACGTGGGACGAGGTGCACGCGGAGGC
>JAFALP010000124.1 GCA_019234175.1 Actinomycetota bacterium
AACGCGACCGGCAACATCGCGACCGAGGATCTCGTCTATCTCCTCGACGGCGAGGGGATCGAAACCGGCGTCGACCTCGACGTGCTCATCGGGGTCTCCCTCTGGCTCGAAGGCGTGCTCGGCCGCCGCCTGGAGGGATACCTCTACCGCGCCGGCGGCGGGAACGGATAGCGGGGCCGCTCGCCGTCGACCCGCAGCGGCGGGAGCACGGCGAGGCCGGGCCCGAGCTGCTCGAGGATGCCGAGCGCGAGTGCGTGCTCGTCCGCCATCGCCTCCGGCACCGTCCGCACGCGCGCGGCCGGCACGCCTGCGTCGACGAGCAGCGCCTCCCACTCCTCCGTCGGCCGCGCCGAGAGCGCCTGCTCGATCGTCTCGCGCAGCGCCTCGCGGTTCCGCACGCGGTCGGGATTCGTCCGAAAGCGCGCGTCGTCCTCGAGCCCGAGCACACCGAGCAGTCGTCCCCACAGCGCGTCGCTTCCCGCAGCGATCATCAGGTCGCCGCCGAACACCTCGTACGGCGCGATCAGCGGGAACGCGGTGCCGTGTCGGCCGGGCGTGGAGCCGTCGGCTGCGACGCCGGCGATGTGCCCGGCGAGGAGCGCGAGCGCGGTCTCGTGCAGCGACACGCCGATCGTCGCACCGCCGCCGCGCAGGAGCGCCGCCAGGACGCCGATCGCCGCCCACTGTCCCGTCGCGAAGTCGACGAGCGACACGCCGACGCGGACCGGCGGTCCGTCGGCCTCGCCGGTGACGCTCATGATCCCGGCCGCGGCCTGGACGAGCGGGTCGTATCCGGGCCGCCCCGCATACGCGCCGACGGAGACGTGCACGAGCGACGGCTTGCGCGCGCGCAGCGTCGCGGCGTCGAGCCCGTGCCGCTCGGCGAGACCGGGACGAAGGCTCTGAACGAAGACGTCGGCACCGTCCACGAGCTCGAGCATCCGCTCGTGCTCGCTCGCGAGGTCGACGACGACCGAGCGCTTGCCCGCATTGGCTGCGAACCAGAGGGCGCCGTCGGCGCCGACGAACGGCGGCCCCCAGGCGCGCGCGTGGTCGCCCTCGGGCGGCTCGACCTTCACGACGTCGGCGCCGAGCGCGGCGAGCAACTGCGTGCAATACGGCCCCGCGAGCGATGCGGTGACGTCGACGACCTGCTTGCCCTCGAGCGGCCGGAACGTCATGGGTGCACCCATACGTCCGCCGGGCCTGCCGGCATCTCCACCTTCTTCTCGATCCGTGCGCCGAGCTTCTCCGCCACGCGCTGCGACCGCACATTCGCCGGATGGATGAGGGAGACGATGCGTTCGCGGTCGATCCACTCGCGCGCGGCCGCCGCCGCTTCCGTCGCATAGCCGCGGCCCCAGTACGGGCTCAGGATCGCCCAGCCCAGCTCGGTCTCGGCATGCGCGCCGGCGAGGTCGTACGTCGACGTCTCCCACGTGCCGGCATCCCAGACGAGAAAGCCGACGCGGCCGATCAACGTGCCGTCGAGCTCCACGATGAACTGCCCGACCCCGTTCGCGTCCCAGCGCCGGATCCAGCGCTCGATCACGTCGCGCGGCTACTCGTTCGCTCCGCCGATCCATTCCTGCACGCCTTCGTCGGCGACGAACTCGGTGAGGTCGTCGTCGATCCGCGGCCGACGGAGAAACAGGCGCTCAGTCTCGATCAAGTGGGACCATGATCGTGCGCACGAACTCGATGACGATCTCGTCGTGCTGGTTCAGGCCGCGCGTGCGCACGGTGACGATCCCCTTCCCGGGGCGGGACTCCGACTCTCGCTTCTCCAGCACCTCGGTCTCGGCGCGGATGGTGTCGCCCGCGAAGACGGGGGCGGGCAGCCGCACCTCGCGCCAGCCGAGGTTGACGGCACGCTCGGAGACGTCGGTGACCGAGAGGCCGGTGACGAGCGCCAGCGTGAACGTCGAGTCGACGAGCGGCCGTCCCCACTCGGTGCCGGCGGCGTACTCCGCGTCGAAGTGGATCGGGTTGGTGTTCAGCGTCAGCAGCGTGAACCAGACGTTGTCCGCGTCGAGTACGGTCCTCCCGAAGCGGCTGCGATAGACATCGCCGACCGCGAGCTCGTCGTAGGAGCGGGCCATTGGCTTCGATCATATGAACAGACTCGCGCACGAGACCAGCCCGTATCTCCTGCAGCACGCGGGCAATCCCGTCGACTGGTACCCGTGGGGCGACGAGGCCTTCGCGCGCGCGCGTGTGGAGGACAAGCCTGTGCTCCTCTCTGTCGGCTACGCCGCGTGCCACTGGTGCCACGTCATGGAGGACGAGTCGTTCGAGGACGAGGAGACGGCGCGTCTCATGAACGAGCTCTTCGTCAGCGTGAAGGTCGACCGTGAAGAACGTCCCGACGTCGACGCGCTGTACATGGACGCGGTCGTGTCGCTCACCGGGCAGGGCGGATGGCCGATGACCGTCTTCCTCACGCCGGAAGGAGCGCCGTTCTTCGGCGGGACGTACTACCCGCCGGAGCCGCGGCACGGGCTGCCGTCGTTCCGCCAGCTGCTCGTCGCCATCGGCGAGGCCTACCGCGACCGGAAGGGAGACGTCACCGAGCAGGCGCAGACGACCGTCGACGCGCTGCGCCAGGGCGCGGCGCGCACGCCGTCGCGGGAGCCGCTCGACCGCGGCCTCGTCTCAGAGGCGGTCCGGACGCTGCGGCGGCAGTTCGACCCGGAGTGGGGCGGATTCGGGCACGCGCCGAAGTTCCCGCCTGCGTCTGCGATCGAGCTCCTCCTGCGCACGGGCGACCTCGACATGGCGACGGTGACACTCGACGGGATGGCGTCCGGCGGCATGTGGGACGTCGTCGGCGGCGGATTCCACCGCTACTCGGTCGACGAGGAGTGGCTCGTCCCGCACTTCGAGAAGATGCTCTACGACAACGCGCTGCTCGCATCCACCTACCTGCATGCGTGGATCGTCGTCGGCACCGACCGCTACCGCGAGGTGGCGGAGCGGACGCTCGACTACATGGTGCGCGAGCTGCGGCTGCCGAGCGGCGGCTTCGCATCGTCGCAGGACGCGGACACCGACGGCGTCGAGGGCCTCACGTACACCTGGACGGAGGACGAGGGCGTCCCGCCGGACGCGCTCCGCCCCTTCGAGCACGGTCGCTCGATCATCCGCGGCGAGCTCGACGACGAGACGCGCGCGCGGCTGCTCGGGGTACGCGCGGAACGCCTGCAGCCCGCGCTCGACGACAAGGTCATCGCCTCGTGGAACGGCCTCGCGCTCGCGGCGCTCGCCGAAGGCGCGAGACGCCTGCGGCGGGACGACCTCCTCGGCGCCGCCCGCACGCTCGGCGAGCTCCTCGACGTCGAGCCGCTCTGGCGCACGTTGCGCAGCGGGCGCACGAAGTTCCCCGCGTATCTCGACGACTACGCGAACGTCTCGCACGGGCTGATCGAGCTGCATCTCGCCACCGGCGAGCTGCGCTGGCTGCTGGCGGCGAGGCGCACGGCGCTCCGCGCCGTCGAGCTCTTCTCCGACCCGGCCTCCGGCGGCTTCTTCCTCACTCCCACCGGCGGCGAGCAGCTCGTCGCGCGCCGCAAGGAGCTCGAGGACACGCCGACGCCGTCCGGCAACGCGATGCTCGCGAACGTCCTGCTCCGCCTCGCTCGGATCTGGGGTGACGACGACCTCGAGCGGCTTGCCGCCGGCGTGCTCCGCCTCGTGCGCGACGTCATGCCGCGCGCGCCGGCGGCGTTCGGCTGGGCGCTCTGCACGCTCGACCTCTATCTCGCGCCGCCGCGGGAGCTCGCCATCGTCGGCGCCGTCGAGAGCGAGGTGGCGCAGGCGGCGCTCCGCGGTTTCAACCCCGAGTCCGTCGCGGCCGTCGGCCCCTCCGACGACGTCCCGCTCCTCGAGGGGAAGACGCTGGTCGACGGCCTCCCGGCGGTCTACGTCTGCGAGCGGTTCGCGTGCCGCGCGCCGGTCACGGATCCCGGCGCGTTTGCCGATAGCTGACAGGTGCGCCGTGCCGTCGCTCTCGTCGTCCTGCTCGCCGCGGGGCTCCTCCCGGCGGGCGCGCTCGCGACCGCCCGCCCGGTCACCGCGCACGACCGCGCGCTGCTCGCAAAGCCCGCGACGGCCGAGGAGAAGGTGGCCGAGGCGGTCGCGGAGCGGCTGACCGGGCACTCGAACGTCTCCGTCCGCTGCGGCGACATGGGCATCTCCAACCCGAACGTGCTCGGCGTGACGCCGATCGCGAACGGGCACGCGTTCGACTACTTCCTCATGCGGCCGCAGGAGTGCACGTATCTCACGTGGTTCCACGAGTCCCCCGCGCGCTGGGACCCGCGCACGTGTGCGCCGTCCGACTGCGGCAACGTCGTCAACATCGTCTGGGCGCTGCAGACCGTCGCGCACGAGTCGTACCACCTGCTCGGCTACACGAACGAGGCGCAGGTCGACTGCTACGGCATGCAGTCGATCTGGTTCGTCGCGTCGCGCCTCGGCGCCTCGGTCGCGGAAGCGCAGGCGCTCGCCTCGTTCTTCTGGACGCGGATCTATCCGCTGCGCCGGGTGGAGACGCCGACGTACTGGTCGGCGGAGTGCCGTGACGGCGGCACGTACGACCTCCGGCCCGCATCGCACTCCTGGCCCAGCTAGACGACCATCGTCTCGGGGCGCGACGCTCCCGACGCGAACCGCGCGGCGTCGAATGCCGACAGGTCGAGCGTCGGCTCCTTCCCGACGACGAGCTCGGCGAGATGCTCGCCCACCGCGGGCGCCTGCTGGAACCCGTGCCCCGAGAAGCCGGTCGCATAGAGAAACCGCGACACGCCGTGGGCCTCGCCGACGAGCGCGTTCCAGTCCGGGCTGACGTCGTACCAGCCCCACCACGAGGTCTGCACCGGCAGGTCGACGAGGACGGGGAGTCTCCGCGCCGCCGCCTCCGCCGCGTCTTCCAGCTCGCGCTCGCGTCCTCCGAATGCGAGACCCGGACCCTCGCGGTGCACGTAGAACCCGCTCCCGAAGTCGATCGTCAGCGGCAGCCGCGCCGGGAGGCCGCCGTCCTCGGGCGTGAACCACATCGAGCGCGCCTCACCTTCGACCGGGAGCTCGACGCCGGCCATGGCGCCGACGTCGCGCGACCACACGCCGGCGCAGCACACGACGACCTGCGTCTCGATCCGCCCGCGCGTCGTCTCGACCGCCTCGATCCGGCCCTCGCGAACCTCGATTCCGGTTGCGGCGCAGCTCTGACGGATGTCGGCCCTCGACTCGCGTGCGTACCACTGCACCACCGCCTCCGGCGTCGCGTACCCGTCGAGCGGGCAGAACGTCGCCCCGGCGATCCCCTCCAGTTCGAGCTGCGGCACGAGCTCGCGCACCTCGTCGAGCCCGAGCTCGGTGGACGGAACTCCGAGCGAACGCTGGAGCTCCAGCGCGCCGCGGAATGCCGCCAGATCGTCGTCCGAGTCGAGCAGGAAGAGGTAGCCGAACCGGCGCCAGGCGATCTCGTCGCCCATCGATTCGAACTCCGTCATCGACCGCAAGGCGATGCGGACGTTGAGCTCGTCCGCGAACTGCGCGCGGATGCCGCCGGCCGACTTGCTCGTCGAGCCGGACGCGAGGGCGTCGCGCTCGACGAGCACGACGTCGTTCACTCCGAGACGGCGCAGGTGGAAGGCGGTGGCGGCGCCGAGGGCGCCGCCACCGATCACGACGACGTCGGCCGTGCTAGTGGCCGCTGGTCTCCAGCTTGCCGATCGGGTGCATGTCGCCGGCCCCGCCGCCGCTCCACTGCGTCAGGACGAGCTGCTCGATCGGGAACCCGTCGCTCGCCGAGGTCTTGATCGTGATCCCCGGATAGACGAACGGGTCCTTCGACGTGTTCATGTTGCGGAGTGAGGCCATGAGGCTTGCCCGCGTCGGGTTCTGGCCCGCGTTCTGGAGCGCATAGACGAAGTTCCACGCGACCGCGAGGCCGTAGACGAGGTTCGAGTCGCCGAGGTCCCAGTCGGAGAGCAGAGGCGGCGCGTACGTGCTGATGATCTGCCGTCCGAGCTTCATCCCCGCGAGGCCCGACTGCGTGTCGGGAGCCTCGAGGTACGAGGACGAGATGACGCCGTTGAGGTTCGCGCCGGCCTGCGCGGCCGCGAGCAGGAAGGGCCGGATGTTCGAGACGTTCGCGAGGAACGTCGTCGGGCTCCAGCCGATCTTCGTCGCGGTCACGAGCGAGGCGATCGCCTGCCCGGGGGTGGCGACGATGAACAGCGTGTCCGCGCCCTTCGCTTTCAGGGCGAGGATCTGCTGCGTCACCACCGTGTCGGTCGCGTTGAAGCCTTCCTTGTCGACGATGAGGCTCTTCTTCGCCCCGAGGCCCTGCACGAGCCCGGCGATGTAGTTCGCCCCGAACGCGTCATTCTGGTAGATGATCCCGATCTTCGCGTTCGGCATGTTCGCGGCGATGTACTTGCCGTACAGCCGGCCCTCGCCGATGTAGTCGGGCTGCCAGCCGATCGTGTACGGCTTCGGCGAGCCCTGGCACGCCTTGTGCACGCAGTTGCCCCAGTAGGAGTCACCCGTCGCGAGGAAGACCTGCGGCACCTTGTGCGAGTTCGCGTAGCCCCACGTGGCGAGGCCGGGCGCCGTCCCGAGGTCGCCCACGAGCGCGAA
>JAFALP010000132.1 GCA_019234175.1 Actinomycetota bacterium
GCCTCCGCGTCGCGGATGAGCGCCTCGGCCCGCTGCTCCGCCTCGCGGCGCGCGGTCTCGAGCTCGGCGACGCGCGCCTCTGCGCGCTTCGCCGCCTCGAGCTCCGCGGCGAGGCGCTCGGCCTCGCGCTCGAGCTCTTCGGCCCGCTGCAGCCGCTCGCTGACGGCGGCGGCGAGATCGTCGGCGAGCGCCGGACGCGGGGCAGGCGCAGGCGCGGCCGTGGTCGGCAGCTCCCGCGCGATCGGCGCGGGGAGCACGACGGGCTCCGGGAGCGCGACCGGCTCGACCAGTGCGACCGGCTCGGGCAGCTCGAGCGAGATCGGCTCGGGGAGCGCGACCGGCTCGGGAAGCTCGACCGGCTGGGGGAGCTCGACGACGTTCGTCTCCGTGAAGGACATGGGCGGGCTGAGCGGCGGCATGCTCGTCTCGACGGCAGGAGCCGGCGCCGCATCGAAGCCGGTGGCGAAGCCGAACTCGGTCTCGACGACGGCGCCCTGCTGGGTGGCCAGCGCCTGCGCGATCGTCGTCGGGGTGACGTAGCTCAGCGCGATGAGCACCTGGCCCAGCGGGCGGCCCGTCCGGGCCTGCTCCGCCAGCGCCGACTGGAGCTGCTGCTCCGTGAGATGCCCGCGCTCGACCAGGACGCGGCCGAGGGGAGGGACCGAGATCTCCTGGGGCACGTCCATGCGTGCCGTGTCGAGTGCATCGAACATCGCTTGGTCTCTTTCGCCGCAGGTTTGGTGCCGCAGACTTGCTGCCCAGAAAGATCGTCACGGCCCGGGGCCGGGGCAGCACCATTAAGGGGGATTCGCGGTGTGAAACGGGTATGGGCTGTCGCCGCCGGACAACATGGCCTGAACCCGGCATGGCGTATGGTCGAGCAGGATGCAGGCGACCGCGATCCCCACCCCTCGGCTCGTCCACCTCTCGCTCGTCACCGGGGGAGCGCTGCTCGACCCCGCAGACGCGAAGCTCGGCCGCGTCGACGACCTCATCGTCCGCCTCGGCGACGACGAGTACCCGCCGGTGACCGGGCTGCTCGCCACCCTCGCCGGCCGCCAGGTCTTCGTGCCGGCGGACGCGATCCAGGAGATCGACCACGGCCGGGTGAAGCTGCGCGTCCGCCAGCTCGACCTGCAGCCGTTCGAGCGCCGGGAACGCGAGGTGCTCCTGAAGAAGGACGTCCTCGACCGGCAGCTCATCAACGTCGACGGCGCGCGCCTCGTGCGCGCGAACGAGATCGAGCTGGCGCGGCTCGACGGCTGGTACCGCGTGGTCGGCGTCGACATCGGCGTGCGCGGCCTCGTGCGGCGCGTCGTCCCGCGCTCGCTCGCCTCCTCGGTCGGGACGAGCGGGTTCCTCGACTGGTCGTCGGTCGAGCCGTTCACCGGCCACGTGCCGACGGTGCGCCTGCGCGTGCCGCACCCGAAGCTCGCGCGCCTCCATCCCGCGCAGCTCGCCGACCTGGTCGAGCAGGCGTCGCACGACGAGGGGGAGGAGATCCTCGACTCGCTCGACAGCGACCCCGAGCTCGAGGCGGACGTCTTCGAGGAGCTCGAGCCCGGCCACCAGCAGGAGTTCATGGAGGACAAGCCCGATACCGAGATCGCGGAGATCCTCGCCCTCATGGAGTCCGACGACGCCGCCGACCTCGTGAACCAGCTGCCGGAGGAGCGGCGCGAGGAGGTCGTCCGCCTGCTCCCGCTCGTGCAGCGCCGCCGCGTGCGCGCGCTTCTCGGCTATGACCCCGCCACCGCCGGCGGCCTCATGAGCCCGGAGTTCGTCTGCGTCTTCTCGCAGGCGAAGCAGGCGGAGGTGCTCGACCGCATCCGCGCCACCCAGACGTCGGCGGAGGCGCTCGCGTGGATCTACGTCATGAACGCGAGCCAGCGGCTCACCGGCGCGGTCGCCCTCGTCGACCTCCTGCGCGCGGGCCCCGACGCGTGCGTCGGCGACGTCGCCGACGCGCCGCAGCAGGTCCGCCCGGACGCCGACCTGGAGGAGATCGCCCGGCTCATGACCGACTTCGACCTCACCGTGGTGCCGGTCGTCGACGCCGACAGCCGGCTCCTCGGGGTGGTCACCGTCGACGACGTCCTCGAGCTCGTCCTCCCGCGCGGATGGCGTCGCCAGTTCGGTCTCTTCGGCGAGTGATGCGGCGGCGGGGCGCGCGCCTCGTCGCCGTCCTCGCAGTCCTCGGCCCCGGTCTCATCGCGGCGAACGCCGGCAACGACGCCGGCGGCATCGCCACGTACGCGTCCGTCGGGGCGAAGTACGGCTACCAGCTGCTCTGGATGATGGTGGTGATCACCGTCTCGCTCGTCGTCGTCCAGGAGATGGCGGCGCGCATGGGGGCGGTGACGGGCAAGGGGCTCGCCGAGCTCATCCGCGAGGAGTACGGCGTCCGCTGGTCGTTCTTCTCCAGCGGCTCGGTGCTGATGGCCAACCTCGGCATCTGCATCTCCGAGTTCGTCGGCATCGGCGCGGCCCTCAACCTCGCCGGCATCCCGTTCCAGATCTCGGTGCCGATCGCGGCAGTCGGCGTGTGGCTCCTCGTCGTGCGCGGCTCGTACAAGGTGGCCGAGCGCGTCTTCGTCCTCATGACGATCCCGTTCTTCGCGTACCCGGTGGCGGCGATCCTCGCGCACCCGAAGTGGTCGGACGTGGGCACGGCGATCATCAAGCCGCACATCCAGCTGAATTCCGGCTACCTCTTCCTGTTCATCGCCACGGCGGGAACGACGATCACGCCGTTCATGCAGCTCTACGTGCAGTCCGCCGTGGTCGAGCGCGGCATCGGCCCCGACGAGCTGCGGGCCGAGCAGCTCGAGGTCGCCTCGGGATCGATCTTCGCGAACGTCGTCGCGAGCTTCATCATCATCGCGACGGGCGCGACGCTCTTCGTGCACGGCGACCACACGGTGAGAAGCGCCGCCGACGCCGCGCGCGCCCTGAAGCCGTTCGCGGGACGATTCGCCGAGCTCCTCTTCGGCGTGGGACTGCTCGGGGCGAGCCTGCTCGCCGCCGCCATCCTCCCGGTCACCGCCGCCTACGTCATCGCGGAGACGTTCGGGTTCGAGAAGGGGATCCGCCATCGGCCGCGCGAGGCGCCCGTCTTCGTCGCCGTCATCACCGTGCTCATCGCCATCGGGACCGCCGTCGCGATCATCCCGGGCATCCCCGTGATCAAGCTGCTCGTGGCCGTGCAGGTCGTGAACGGGATCCTCCTCCCGGTGACGCTCTTCTTCGTGTGGCGGCTGTCGGCGAGCAAGGAGTTGATGGGCGAGCATGCGAACGGCCCCGTGTTCAACGTGCTCGCCGGTCTCACGGTCGTCGCGACGTCGTCGTTATCGCTGCTGCTGCTCGGGGTAACGTTCGCCGGGTGAGGGGTCTGAGCGTCTCCGTCGTGCTGGCGGCGGCGCTCCTGATCGGGATTTCGTCAGCACATCCTGCGACGGGGCGCGTGCTGGTCGTCGGCGCGGAGCAGGGCTCCGCCGGCTTCAACACGCGCGTCGCCTGCTGCGGCGACCAGTGGTCGTCGTGGCTCGGCGCCGAGGAAGCGCTTCGCGGCGCGTTCGTGCAGACGCCGAACGGGCGCTGGGTGCCACAGCTCGTGTCGTCCGCGACCGCGAACGCGAAGGGCATCACGTACACGATCAAGCCGGATGCCTTTTGGTACTGGGGCGGCAAGAGGGTGCCCGTCACGTACGCGGACTTCGTCTACACGCTGCAGCAGATCGACAACCCGAACAACGAGGTCGTCGACCGCTCGGGCTACGCGAACCTCGACCCGACGCGCTTCACGCACTCGGGGAACCGGGTGACGTTCTTCTGGAAGACGAAGGAGTGCACCGACGTCTCTCCGTGCGGGCCATACGGGAACTGGCAGAGCATCTTCTCGAGCCTCTACCCGTCGTTCGCGCTCCACGGCGCCGCCTTCGACTCCATGTGGGCGACGTGCATCTGCGGCTCCGACGGGCAGCCCGTCTCCGACGGCCCGTACTACCTCGCGAGCTACACGCCGGGCGTCGGGTC
>JAFALP010000370.1 GCA_019234175.1 Actinomycetota bacterium
GCACGCGGCGCAGCGCGTCGACCGCGTCCTGCACGTCGTCGTCGGAGTGCGCGGGCGAGAGCGGGAGCGAGAGCACCTCGGCTCCGGCACGCTCCGTCACGGGCAGCGGGCCGTGCGGGACGTCGCGATACGCGCTCAGCTGGTGCACCGGCAGGAAGTGGATCGACGTGCCGATGTTCTCCTCCGCGAGCGCGCGCTGGTAGTCGTCGCGCGTCGCGCCCGCGCGCTCGGCGTCGATCCGCACGACGTAGAGGTGCAGCGCGTGGAGGTCGCGCGGATCGCGCGCAACCGGCTCGATGCCGTCGAGCTCGGAGACCGCCTCGTCGTACGCCGCGAAATGACGCTCCCGGATCGCGCGGTGCCGGTCGAGCTTCTCGAACTGGACGAGCGCGATCGCCGCGAGCACGTCGGAGAGGTTCGCCTTGTAGCCCGGCACGGGAATGTCGTACAGCGACCCGTGGCCACGGCGCATGACGCGCAGGTCGTCGACCGCCTGCGCGAGGCCGTCGTCGTTCGTCGCGAGCAGGCCGCCCTCGCCCGCCGCCATGTTCTTCGTTGCATAGAGCGAGAAGCACGTGACGGTCGAGATCGACCCGACCTTGCGCCCCCGGTAGCGCGACTCGAGCGCGTGCGCCGCGTCCTCGACGACCGGCAGCCCGAGCTCGAGGAGCGGGTCGAGATCGGCCGGCTGCCCGTAGAGGTCGACGGGCATGATCGCGCGCGTCCGCGGCCCGACGAGCTCGCGCACCCGGTCCGGGTCGATGTTCAGGTCGTCGTCCCGGACGTCGGCGAAGACCGGCGTCGCGCCGGCGTGGACGATCACATTCGCGGTCGCCGGCCAGGTGAGTGACGAGGTGATCACCTCGTCACCCGGCCGCACGCCTGCGCCGAGCAACCCGAGGTGGAGCGCGGCCGTCCCGGACGAGAGCGCGAGCACGTGCTTCGCCTCGAAGTACTCGGAGAGGCGCCGTTCGAGCTCGGCCGCCTTCGGCCCCGTCGTCAGCCAGCCGGACCGGATCGTCTCGGCCACCGCGGCGACCTCTTCGTCGCCGACGGCCGGAGGCTGGAAGGACAGGAACGTCGCCCGCTTGGGCCTAGACGAGAGCTTCGGCATCGGCGGTGACGAAGCGTATGCGGTCCGCCGCCGAGTCCGCCCGCGCGAGCGCCTGGTCCCGGGTCTCGCCGACGGCGAGCACCGCCCCCATGCGGTCGGTGCCGCGCCGGAGCGGCGTGACGACGTATCCCGGCTGGCGGTAGATGCGCACGCGGACGATGCCCTCGAGGTCCTCCGGCACCTCGACCGACTCGAGAACCCCCGGCGGGGCGACCAGGAACCGCGTCACGGCGCCGCCGACACGCGAGCGGGCCTCCGGAACGTCGAGCGGACGGCCGAGCGCGGCAGCGAGCGCGAGCGCGTTCAGATCGACGCCGACGGCCTCCTCGACGAGCTCTGCGTCGTGGCCGCCGCCGAGGCGCGCCGCAACCTCGATCACCGCCGGCCCGTGAGGCCCGACGCGCAGCTGCGTGTACGACGGCCCGTTCTCGATCCCGAGCGCCGCGACGGCCTCGCCCGCCACAGCCGCCGCAGCCTCGGCATGCGGCGAGGGCCACACGTGTGCGAGCGCGACGCCGAACGCGGGTGAATCGGCGGTCACCCGGTCGGTGACCGCGAGCGGCACGAACCGCCCGTCGACCGAGAACGCGACCACGGTCACCTCCGGTCCGTCCACGAGCTCCTCGACGAGAACCGCGCCGGCGCGCGACGAGTCGCGTGCGTGCGCGATCGCGTCCGGGAGCTCGTCCGCCTCCAGCACGAGCGAGAGGCCCTTCTGTCCCTGCCGGTCGGGCGCCTTGACCACGCACGGCGCCGCGACGTCCGCGTCGTCCCCGGTCACGACCTGCCAGCGGGGCTGCGGGACACCGGCCTCGGCGAACCGTTCGCGCTGGCGAAGCTTGTTCGTCGCGAGCACGGCCGTCCCCGCGGAGATCGCATGCGGCAGACCGAGACGCTCGGCAACGCGCGCGGCGACTGCGACCGGCCAGTCGGTGCCGGGCGCGATGACGCCGTCGAGGTCGAGCGCAGCGGCGAGCCGCTCGATCGCGGGCTCGTCCTCGGTCGAGACGATGCAGCGACGGTCGGCGAAGCGGAAGCCGGGGGCAGCCGGATCGCGGTCCGCGACCGCCGTCCACAGGTCGTGCGCGCGTGCCGCTTCGAGGAGCCCAAGCTGCGCCGGGCCGGCGCCTAGGACGAGAAGGCGC
>JAFALP010000379.1 GCA_019234175.1 Actinomycetota bacterium
TCGTGCCCTCGCGCTCGAACAGATAGGGCACCGCATCGAGCCGGAAGCCGTCGCTGCCGAGGTCGAGCCAGAAGCGGAGGACGTTCAGCATCGCGTCCTGCACCTCGGGGTTGTCGTAGTTCAGGTCCGGCTGGTGCGAGAAGAACCGGTGCCAGTAGTACTGGCCGCGCACGGGATCGAACGTCCAGTTCGACGGCTCCGTGTCGACGAAGATGACGCGCGCTTCCCTGTAGGCCTCGTCGGAGTCGGCCCACACGTACCAGTCGCCGCGCGGGCCGGTGGGATCCGTGCGCGACTCCTGGAACCATGGATGGTCCGCGGAGGTGTGGTTCATCACCAGGTCGGCGATGACGCGGATGCCGCGCTGGTGCGCCTGCTCGACGAACGACTTGAAGTCCTCCACCGTCCCGTAGTCGGGATGGATGGCGAAGAAATCGGAGATGTCGTAGCCGCCGTCGCGCAGCGGCGACTGGTACATGGGCAGGAGCCAGATGCAGTCGACGCCGAGCCACTGCAGGTAGTCGAGCTTCTCGATCAGCCCGCGGAAGTCGCCGGCGCCGTCGTCGTTGCCGTCGAAGAACCCGCGGATGTGCACCTCGTAGAAGACGGCGCGCTTGAACCACAGCGGGTCCCGCTCGAACCACTGCTCGCTCACCGCGCCACCTTAAGCACGTGGCTCTTGCCGGGTGCGAGCTCGACGAAGTTGCGGCCGATGTGCCATGTCCACTCCTCACCCGCGAGCAGGTCGCGCACGCGGTAGGCGGGCGGGAGCCCCGTCGCCACCGGGACGATGCACACGCCGCGCTGCGTCCCCGCGGGATCGAGGTTGACGACGACGATCACGTCGTTCCCGTCGAAGCGCTTGAGGTAGCCGAAGAGCTGCTCGTTCTCCGTCTCGAGGAACGTGATGTCGTCCAGCCGCTGCAGCGCCGGGTTCTCCCGCCGGGCGGCGTTGAGCGTCTGGACGAGCGGGAGCAGCGGGCCGTCGAGGGAACGGCGCTTCACCTCGTACTTCTCCGAGTCGAGGTACTCCTCGCTTCCGGCTCTGACCGGCACGCGCTCGTAGCTCTCGTAGCCGGAGTAGATGCCGTACGACGGCGACAGCGTCCCCGCGAGCACGAGCCGCGCCTCGAACGCCGGAGGCCCTCCGCGCTGGAGGTACTCGTGCAGGATGTCCGGCGTGTTCGCGAACGCGTTCGGCCGGTAGACGTCCGACCACTCGAGCAGCTGGCCCATGAACTCGAGCAGCTCCCAGCGCGTGTTCTTCCACGTGAAGTACGTGTAGCTCTGCGAGAAGCCCGCCTTCGCCAGCGTCGTCGTCATCGCCGGGCGCGTGAACGCCTCGGCGAGGAAGATCACGTCCGGGTGGTCGCGGCGCACCTCGCCGATGAGCCACTCCCAGAACGGCACCGGCTTCGTATGCGGGTTGTCGACGCGGAAGACGGTGACGCCGCGCTCGACCCACGTGAGGACGACGTCGCGCAGCGCCTTCCAGAGGGCCTTCCAGTCCTCGCTCGCCCAGTTGACGTTGTAGATGTCCTGGTAGCGCTTCGGCGGGTTCTCGGCGTACTTCAGCGTCCCGTCCGGGCGCCGGTGGAACCACTCCGGGTGCTCCTTCAGCCATGGATGGTCCGGCGAGCACTGGATGGCGAAGTCGAGCGCGATCTCGATCCCGAGCGTCTTCGCGTCGGCGACGAGGCGCTCGAACTCGGCGAGCGTGCCGAGGCTCGGGTCGATCGCGTCGTGCCCGCCGTCCTCGTTCCCGATCGCCCACGGGCTGCCCGGATCGTTCGGGCCGGCGACGAGCGCGTTGTTGCGCCCCTTGCGGTTCGTCGTGCCGATGGGATGGATGGGCGGCAGATAGATGACGTCGAAGCCGAGCTCGGCAAAGCGCGGGAGCAGCTCGCGCACGCCTTCGAAACCGCCCCACGAGCGCGGGAAGAGCTCGTACCACGCGCCGAAGCGCGCGAGCTCGCGGTCGACGTCGATCTCGTACACCTCCGACGACGCCGTTCCCGAGCGGTCGCCGGCCGGCGCCGCGAGCGCCTCCTCGACGGTCAGCCTGGAGCGGCCGAGCAGCGCAGCGCCCTCGAGCAGCTCGCTGCTCACGTCCTCCTGCCCGCTCTCGACCTTGCGGCGCAGTTCGTCCTGGAACGAGGCGATGCGATCCGCCCAGGCCTCGATCCGGAACGACCACGTGCCGGGACGGTCGACGGTGAACGACCCCGACCAGTGATCGTTGCCGACCGGCTCGAGCGGCGACTCCTGCCAGCGCCCGCCGCCGGGGCCTT
>JAFALP010000027.1 GCA_019234175.1 Actinomycetota bacterium
CCTCGGCGTAGTCGAAGCCCTTGACGTCGTGCACGCGCGAGAGCCCGCCCGCGAAAGCCGTGAAGAAGAAGAGCGGGAACGCGAGCTGCGGGATGACGAGCGACGGGTTCGTGAAGACGTTGTGCAACGTCCTCCAGGCGACCGCGCGTGCGACGGAGATGTTGCGCATCAGCGGCCCAACCGCTTCGGAAGCGTCAGCGAGGCAAGCGCCAGTCCCAGAACGGCGATGATCGCGAGGATGCCGAAGCCCAGCCCGAGCGCCTCGCCGTTCCATCCGGTGATGATGAGGCTGCGGACGCACTCGAGCAGGTACGAGACCGGGTTGGCGGTCGCGGCGTCGCGGAACCACGTCGTCGAGATGAGATTGCGCGGGATGTTCATCGACGAGATGAACAGGAAGACGAAGAACACGGGAAAGAGGCTCTGCACCGACTCGGTCGAGCCGGTTCGGAGTGCGACGAAGGCGCCGAGGCTCCCGAATGCGAGGGACACGAACGCGGCGAACACGAGGAGGACGGCGATGCCCGCGGCGCCGGAGGCGAAGCGCACGCCGGCGATGGTGCCGACGGTGATGTAGAAGCACGCCTGCACGACGCCGAGCGCGATGACGCCGCCGAGCTGGCCGGTGAGCAGGGCGGCGCCCCGCAGCGGCGTCAGCGACAGGCGGTTCATGAACCCGCTCTCGATGTCGCGGGCGAGGTCGGTGCCCGCGTTCATCGTCGCGAAGAGCGCGCCCTGGATGAACGGGACGGCGAGCGCGAAGGCGACGAACGACTTCGTGGGGAAGCCGGGCAGGTGCGTCTCCGCGCGAAGGCCGCCGGAGTTCACCGCCAGGAGCAGCATGGGGAAGATCAGCGGGAAGATCGTCGCAGCGGGATTGCGCCACGTCCGGAGAACGGACCGACGGGCGAGGAGCCCGACCTGGTCGAACGTCGTCGTCACTCGTCGTCGCCGCCGTGCCCCTCGAGCGAGCGTCCCGTCTTCGCAAGGAAGACGTCGTCGAGCGTCGGGCTGTGCAGCTCGAGGTTGGCGACCCTGAGGCCCGCGCCGTCGAGCGCGCGCACGACCTCTGCGAGCCCCGACTCGTTCGACGTCTCGAGGCGCACGGCGACCCCGCGCGACGAGGGGACGAGCTCGCCGAAGCGCGCCAGGACTTCCTCGACGTCTCCCCGTCCGTCCTCACCCGCAGGTGTGACCTCGACGGTCGGGCGCCCGATCTCGGCCTTCAGTGCGTCCGGCGTTCCCTCGGCGACGATGTGGCCGTGGTCGATGATCCCCACGCGGTCCGCGAGCACGTCCGCTTCTTCGAGGTACTGCGTCGTCAGGAAGACGGTGACCCCCTCCTCGCGCGCGAGGCGGCCGACCTCGTCCCACAGCGCCGTCCGGCTCTGCACGTCGAGACCGGTCGTCGGCTCGTCGAGGAACAGGATGCGGGGACGGTGGACGAGCGCCATCGCCAGATCGAGCCGGCGCTTCATCCCGCCCGAGTACCCGCGCACCTTGCGGTCCGCAGCGTCCGTGAGCCCCACGCGCTCCAGGAGCTCGGTCGCGCGGCTCGCGCGATCGTCACGCGGGAGCGCCTGCAGGGCCGCCTGGAGCTGGAGGTGCTCGCGGCCCGTCAGGAGCGGGTCGAGCGCGGCCTCCTGAAGTGCGGCGCCGATGCTCGCGCGGACCTGCGGGCCCTCGCGGACGACGTCGTACCCGCCGACGCGCGCCGTGCCGGCCGTCGGCGGCAGGAGCGTCGTGAGCATGAGGACGGTGGTCGACTTCCCCGCTCCGTTCGGGCCGAGAAAGCCGTAGATCTCGCCCGGCTCGACGTGGAGGTCGATGCCGTCCACCGCGCGGGGGCCTTTCTTGAACTCGCGGACGAGCATTTCCGCTTCGATCGTGTTGGGGTGGTCCATCCGGCCAGCGTACAGAGCGGGCACAATGGCGCCGCGATGCGCCGGTACCACGTCACGACGTTCGGCTGCCAGATGAACGCTCACGACTCCGAGCGGATCAAGGGCATGCTCGAGGAGCTCGGCCTCGGCGAAGCCGCGAGCCCCGACGACGCGGACGTCCTCGTGTTCAACACCTGCACGATCCGCGAGAAGCCCGACACGAAGCTCGCCGCGTACCTCGGCGACGCCGGCGCCCGCAAGCGCGAGCACCCGGACATGGTGATCGCCGTCGGCGGGTGCTACGCCGAGGCGCAGCGCGACCGCATTTTCACGCGCTATCCGCAGGTGGACGTCGCGTTCGGACCGGGAACGATCTCGCACCTCGGCGAGTGGCTCGGCGCCGGCGGCGAGGGCGTCGCCCGCGGGGCGTGGGGGATCGCGGAGGAGCGTCGCTTCGCGGCGACGCTTCCGATGCACAACGAGCGGCGCTTCCAGGCGTGGGTGCAGATTTCGATGGGCTGCAACTCCGTCTGCTCGTACTGCATCGTCCCCGCGGTCCGCGGTCGCGAGGTGTCGCGGCGGCCGGGCGAGATCCTCGCCGAGATCGGAGGGCTCGCCGAGGCGGGCGTGCGTGAGGTGACGCTGCTCGGACAGAACGTCAACTCGTACGGCCGCGACGTCGAGACCGACTTCGCCGAGCTTCTGCGCGCGGTCGACGCGGTCGACGGCATCGAGCGCATCCGGTTCACGAGCCCGCACCCGAAGGACTTCCGCCGCCCCGTGATCGAGGCGATGGCCGAGTGCGCGGCCGTGTGCGAGCACGCGCACCTGCCGCTCCAGTCCGGATCGACCCGCGTGCTGAAGGCGATGCGCCGGACGTACTCGCGCGACCGCTATCTCCGACTCGTCGAGGAGATGCGCGCCGGCATCCCGGACCTCGCGCTGACAACCGACCTGATCGTCGGCTTCCCAGGCGAAACGGAGGACGACTTCCGCGACACGCTGACGGCGGTCGAGGAGGTCGGGTTCGACGGCGCGTTCACCTTCGTGTACTCGCCGCGCGCGGGGACCGAGGCGGCGGCGATGCCCGAGCAGGTCCGCGACGAGGTGAAGCGCGACCGGATCGAGCGTCTCGTCGAGGTCGTGCAGCAGGCGGCCGCACGGCGCAACGCAGAGCGGGTGGGCCGCGTCGAGGAGGTGCTCGTCGAGGGCCCGAGCCGCACGGGCGAGTCGCTTCTGCGCGGCCGCACGCGGCGCAACACGACGGTGAACTTCACGGGTGACGCGCAGGCGGGCGACCTCGTCGAGGTGCGCATCGACAGCGCGACGTCGACGACGCTCGCGGGCGCGCAGTGCGCCGCCGTCGCCGTCTAGGTCGCGGCTGCGCGCAGCGTCCGCAGCCCGACTACCGCGGGCACGAC